>JBDSNK010000342.1:0-3784 GCA_039915385.1 Dokdonella sp. | reverse complement strand
CTGCCGGCAAGGGGCCGGCCAACAACAAAGACCGTTCGGAGAAGGCCGTGCCAGCGGCGGCCGCCGACACCTCCTCGCTCGCCTGCTATTTCCAGAAGGGCAGCGACACCACGTGGTACTGGGGCCTTACCAGCGATTCGGCCTGGTTTCAGATGTCGGGCAACTGGCAGAAGACGCCCTACACCAAGCTCGAGAAGTTTTTCTCCAGCGCCAGCCAGAGCGACATGACCTCGGCCTGCAGCAATTCCTCCACGTACTACGGTCTGGTCGGCTACACCTTCGTGGCTGGCTTCGCCGCACAGAAAGCAGCCGGGTACAACTACCCGATCGTGATCGGCGGGAATACGGAGCTGTGGCCGCAGTACTGATCCATTTCCTCCGCCTCGCCTGACGGCGGGGCGGATTTTGGCGCGGTCCATTTCGCTACCTGCCTAGTGCCGAGGCCTGGCTTCTACTGCTGTTGCCTGGCAAGGATCGGAGCTAAGGTTCATCCGCCGACGCGAGAATTCATGCTCGGCGCGAGGTTGCTTGCACCGTTCGCGACAGGCTCGGAGGCGCGATTGGCCTGCTTGACGTCGAACACTGGATACGGAGTGCTCGGCGAGTGGCCCGATGCCGGCGGAAACACCGGGCTCGCGGCAGGCGATGCGATCTGCGTCGTGCGCGCGACCGCGGCCAACTTGCCCGATCCGCAATCGGTCGTCGCCTGGTTGTCGGAGTCGAACGATGACGACAAAAAGAGGTCGGGTTCATTGGCTGGCATGAAAAAACGAGCCTGACCCCATCGGTCGGCGAGTCGGACCGCTCTGCACACGCCTGCAATGTCCAATTCCGCACCGAAGCGTCGTTATCGAGGAGGAAGGCACGCTGCACTGCGCGCCACGGGACCCTGCCATGCCGTTCACCTCAACCGCGTTGCGCAATGCCTTGATGGCACGCCAGCGGCGGCGCCCATTGGTTGCGGCACTGGTCGCCTTGCTCGCCTGCGCGTCGCCGGATATGCGCGCGACGTCGGCCCAAGTCACACCATCGACGCCGGCACCCCGCGCGCCGAAGGTGGTAGGCAACTGCAACGATGCCGGCAGCGGCAGTCTGCGCGATGCGGTCGGCCATGCGGTCGACGGCGATACGATCGACCTGGCGCAGTTGTCCTGCAGCGTGATTTCGCTGTCGACTGGAGCGATCGTGATCGGCGCGCAGAACCTGACCTTGCACGGGCCCGGCGCGGATGGATTGTTGATCAATAGCGCGGGCCATCCGGGTGATGGCGTGCTCTACAGCGTGGCCGGCGGAACGCTGAAAGTGCAGGATCTCTCCGTCGCGTTCGGGTCGAAATACAGCGATTCCGGCGTGGCGCATGGCGGCTGCATTTTCTCGCTCGGCAATGTCGAACTCGACCGCGCACACGTCTACGCCTGCAGCACGCACAGCACCGGTTCCAATGATGGCGCGGGCGGAGCGGTGTATGCGCAGGGTGACGTGACGCTGATCAACAGCGTGCTGAACCTGGGCGGCGTCACGGTGGGCAGCGGCAACGGCAAAGGCGGCGGCGTGTTTGCCGGCGGCGACCTGACGATGACCTTCAGCTCGATCAGCGATTTCCGCGTGGCGACCCCTGGCAGCGGCCGCGGCGGTGGGGCGTATGCCGGTGGCAGGCTGATATCCAAGTACAGCACGATCAGCAACAACTTGGTCGACGAGGTCACCAACAGCAGCGGCGGTGGTGTGTCCGCGAACCGCGGAGCCGCGATCCTGTTCTCCACGATCTCAGGCAACCATGCACATGTGGGCGGCGGGTTGTACCTCGGCCGTGGCGAGAGCGGCGACGACGCCATCGTCTACGAGAGCACGCTTTCCGGAAATACCGCGATCGCAGGGGGCGGCATGACGACGAACGTGCCGCTTTCGCTTTACAACAGCACGGTCGTGTTCAACACGATCCCGTACCGTTCCGGCGGCACGATCGGCACCCGGCAAGGCGCCGGTCTCGACCTGCGCACGTCGCCGGTGCGCATCGACGGATCGATCATCGCCGGTAACCTGGCCTTGGGAACGCCGGACCGTCCGCGCGACGTCGGCGGCGAACTGTCGATCACGGTGACCGGCTCGCACAACCTCATCAACGACATCGCGCAAGTCGGGCTCACGGGCACAATCAACGCCGACCCGCTGCTTGGGCCTTTGCGCCGCAACGGTGGCGTGACCGCGACGCACGCGCTGCTGTCTGGCAGCCCTGCAATCAACGCTGGCAACAACACGCGCAACTTCGCCACCGACCAGCGCGGCAACGGTTTCCCCCGCGTGCTCGGTGGCGTGCCGGATATCGGCGGATACAAAGTTGACCCCGACCGCATCTTTGTCGACGGATTCGAGTGAGCGCAACGAGGCGTCACCACACGCGTCGCTGGCGCGTGGAAGACGAGACGAGAATTCGAACGGAGAATGACTCCGTCCGCCGATCGCGTCATGTCGGATGCCGCGCATGTCAAACTTCAGATTGACGTCCGCGGGGGAATCCAGCCATGCGCGCAAAGCTCTACCTCGCCCGCATCTCCATGGTGGTGGTCATGCTTCTATCGACCAGGTCCGTTTTTGCGGAGGATCCGGAGCCCTTGAAGAAGATTGCAAACCTGTTCGAGCTGATCGGGCCGTACACGCGACCGGCTGAGGCCGAGCAGCAATGGAGCCAGGCGGTCGGCGGCGGATGCATATCAAGACCGGAATTTGACAGTCGTGTTTGCACCAGCACAACAGCAATTCCCGGCATACAACAGGCGCAGTTGGAAATCGACACGCGAAACAAATTCGTCAGCAGTTTCTATTTCCAGCTGAAAGACAAAGCCAATCGTCCGCCCCTTCATGACATCTTCGCCGCCTTGCCTGGGCTAAAGCGGCCGTACAAGAGGTTGATGGGTATTGCGGGTGCGAAAATTTACCAGAGCGAGATTCCAGGTGGCGTCTACGAAGTCAATGTCGGGGGAGGTGTCGACGGCTACGTGATCCAGCGAGACATGCTTCAAAGACTGGTCAGATCCCAGCCCGATTTGAAAATCGATTGTCTCGTCCCCGAAGTCTCTCGAGCGACAGCGCACAAGTTGGGCATTCGAGCCGAATGCAAGGACAACCGCACGCTTACCTTGCATTTTCAGACTATGGCAACCAGCGACTTCAGCGAATCCGATCCATCGGCCTTGTTCAAGGCCGTCGTAAGCCAACTCGATCGATTGGTAGGAAAGGCGCGCCACGATCTCGTGTGGGGCCGGATCGCCTCGATCCTTGGAGGTGTTCTCAACGGCTCTGAGGAGGATATCGGCGATGGCGCAGAACCGTTCCTGTTCGGCACCTTTTCGGTTCACCCGATCGGCCCCGGATCCGAAGGTCGAAAGTCCGGTGATGTCACGTGGACGCTGCCCGTCGAGAGGGGTGAATAGAGGGGCAGTCGGGGTGTAATGGACCCGTTGCTTCGTTTGGAGAGTGCCGTCAAACGCGTCTAAGGGGACGGCGAAATGATTCGTTTCAAACAGATAATTTCTCCGGCTCTTATTGCTAACCCTTGTTCCGCACGCGAGTCCGTCATATGGATCATTGTTCTTTCGCCGGATAGGCGCGCTGCGCGCCGATCGACGCGATCGCGGAGATAACGAGTGCGAGCAGGAGTACGCTCGCGAACGCGCGCATCGGCCAGCTTGCCTGCAGCAACGAAAACAGCAAACCCCCGGCTGCGAGCGCCGCGCTCGTGCACAGTGCGGCGCTCAGTTGAAGTGCCGACGCGCAAGTTCCCTGC
>JBDSNK010000038.1:0-9250 GCA_039915385.1 Dokdonella sp. | reverse complement strand
CGCTTGAACCCGCACCGCTGCTGTCCGCGCGAATCGATCGGCAGGTATGGCTCAAGCGTGAGGACCAGCAATCGGTGTTCTCATTCAAGCTGCGCGGCGCCTACAACAAGATGGCGAAGCTCGATGCGATGCAGCGCGCACGCGGCGTGATTGCGGCATCAGCGGGTAATCACGCGCAAGGTGTCGCGCTCGCCGCAGCCAGGCTCGGCATCCACGCAACGATCGTGATGCCGGTCACCGCGCCGCAGGTCAAGGTCGACGCCGTGCGTCGCTTCGGCGGGAATGCCGTTGACGTCATCCTCGCCGGCGAGTCGTACAGCGAAGCGCAAGGCGAAGCCATGCGACTGCAGACCTTGCGCGGCCAGTGTTTCGTGCACCCCTTCGACGACGCCGACGTGATCGCGGGTCAGGCAACGATCGGCACCGAAATTCTCGATCAGCATCGGGGTCCGTTGCACGCCGTATTCGTGCCCGTCGGCGGCGGCGGCCTGCTCGCCGGCGTTGCCGCCGCCATCAAGGCCCGGCAACCCGCAGTGAGGGTGATCGGCGTACAGAGCGTGGACTCCGATGCGATGGCACGCTCGCTCGAAGCCGGCGAACGCGTCGTGCTCGACGAAGTCGGCTTGTTCGCCGACGGTACCGCGGTGAAACAGGTCGGAGCACTGACCTTCGATATCTGTCGCCAGCATGTGGATGCGATGCTGCGTGTCGACGCCGACGCAATCTGCGCTGCGATACGCGACATCTACCAGGAAACGCGTTGCGTACCCGAGCCGTCCGGCGCACTCGCACTGGCCGGACTCAAGCAATACGCCGCCGCGAAGGCGGCGTGTGACGGCGCTCTGGTTGCAATCGTTTCAGGCGCAAACATGAATTTCGACCGCCTGCGTTTCGTCGCAGAACGAGCCGAGATCGGCGAACAGCGCGAAGCCGTGTTCGCCGTGACGATACCCGAAGAACGAGGCAGTTTCCGCCGTTTCTGCGCGACACTCGGCCAGCGCAGCATCACCGAATTCAACTACCGCATCGGCGACGTGCGCGAGGCGCATATCTTTGTTGGCATCCAGATCGCCAGTCGCGACGACCGCGAGACCCTGCTTGCCGCGTTCCGCACACAGGATTTCGGCGTGCTGGATCTCACCGACGACGAACTGGCCAAACTGCATCTGCGCCACATGATCGGCGGTCGCTCCGCGCTCGCCCGCAACGAGCGCCTCTACCGCTTCCAATTCCCCGAACGCCCTGGCGCTCTGACCCGCTTCCTCGACCGCATGCACCCGCATTGGAACATCAGCCTGTTCCACTACCGCAACCACGGCGCCGACCACGGCCGCATCCTCGTCGGCATCCAGGTGCCGACCGACGAGCAGCCGATGTTCCGGCAGTTCCTTGGGACGCTTGGATATCCGTATCGGGACGAGAGCGAGAATCCGGCCTATCGGCTTCTGTTGCGGGAAAACTGAACCGATACCTCTGCACTGAACCAACGGGACGATTGATTGGAATCCTCTGCTAAGCTCAAGCCATCTGCCTACCGGATTTCCTTGTTCTCATGACGAAATATCTGCTTGGATGTTTCTTGATGCTCGTTTCGTGTGCGCGTCTCCACGCGCAACTGCTCGTCGACGTCGTTGATCTGGCTCGCAAGCATGACTACGTGGCCCTCGAGAAACACTTCAACGCACTCGAGTCGAATTTCGAGAAGAACAAGGCGACTGAGTACGAATTGCTCGACGCATACAAGCCCTTCTATATGCGGGAGGATCTCTTGTCGGATGAGCTTTCCGCATGGACCAAGGCATATCCGAAATCTTACGCGGCGCATCTTGCGCGCGGCACCTACTATCGCAAGTTGGGCGAACTCAATCGCGGCTCAGGACCAGCAGGAGAGGTTTCCGCAGAGACGTTTTCGTACATGGATCGGGTCTTTTCGATTGCAAAGCCGGAGCTGGAGACGGCTTTGCACCTGTCAGCCAGACCCTACCTTGCCGCGCTCAATCTGTTGAATATTGCTCGCTATACGACGAGCATTCGCGAATCCGATCGCTATCTGGAGGTGAGCAACAAATCGCTGCCGGGAAACATGCTTGCGCGGGGCCGCTATATCGACCATTTGAAACCAAGGTGGGGCGGTACCTACGAGAAGATGGAAGCGTTCGTGGCCCGAAACCGCAAGGAAGGTTTGAGTGAAGCGAATCTCGGACTCCTGAAGGCAATGATTCATGACGACAAGGGCCTCACAGCGCAGATGGGAGGGGATGATGACGAAGCGCGGAGTCAATTCGCTCTTGCGCTCGCGGATGCGAAGAATGCGCATCCCCGTCTCCAACAGGACTACATCAGTGAAACGCTGTTGGCATGCAGGCAAGGCATGCTTCCAGGTTCTGTCTGTCCATAGTTTCCGTGCCTCATCCGATGGGCGAGACTGAAAGCGATCGTTTGGAGTCACGGTGGCATCCAGCTAACCCCGCATCAACAGCCGATACTCCCGCGGCGTGAACCCGGTGACCCGACGGAACTGGCGCGACAACGCGCTTTGATCGGGAAAGCCGGCGCTATGCGCGACGTCCGCAATGGAACAGTCGCTAGCCGCGAGCGTGCGCGTCGCGTGGTCGATGCGAGCCTTGATCAGGTATTGCCCCGCAGACAGGTGAAAGATCTTCTTCATGCGCCGCTCAAACTGCGCATGTGAAAGTTTGGCGCGCTGCGCGAGGTCGTCGATGCGCAGCGGCTGCTGGTAGTGCTCGCGCATGAAGTCGACGGCGGCGGCGAAGTCTTCGTCGATGAGGCCGGAGCGGTTGGGTTCGACCAGGTCCTGCGAGATGCAGGCGAGGCCGACCACCTGGCCGCGTGCGTCGTGCAACGGCTCTTTCGTTGACAGGCACCAGCCGGTGCTGCCGTCGCGGTAGACGGTCAGATCGAGGTTGTCGATAATCGGCCGCGCGGTGCGGAACAGTCGCTCGTCCTGATGTGTATAGCGCTCGGCCATCGGCCGCGGAAACAGATCAAACGCCGTCTTGCCGAAGGCGTCCTGCTTGCGTTTCAATCCGCAACGGCTGACCGCAGCCTCGCTCATCGAGACGTAACGACCCTTCGTGTCCTTGATGCAGAACACGATGTCCGGCAGTCGATCGAACAGGCTCTCCAGCGCCCACGGCGACGCGAGGTGCGCGATGAACTCCTCGCGCCATTGAGCCACTTCCTGATTCATTCCGAACTCCGCATCCACAACGAGGGTGCACATAGGCATCGTGTCACAGGCCTGCGCTCGTGCGCGAATCGTTTTGTGCGGATTCGTGCGCTGCTGCGCAGGAAATCAGCTAGATCGCAGGTGTCGACGAAACCTAGCATCGGAGCTGACGGGATTCGCGTGTGCGCAGGCTTGCGCCGCGCCCTTCCCTTCGGTGGCCGATTCGCATCACATAACCAAGGCCACTCACCGACAAACCTTGGGAGAGGAAGAATGTTTTTGCACGATCGACTTTTGAAAAACGTCACAACCTGTGCGGTCGGCTTGCTGGTGGCTGTCTTGCCACTCTACGCCGCTGCCCGTCAGGAAAACCTTCGCCCGGGACCAGCCGCCGCTACGTTGGTGAGTTCGCACGGCGCGCCCCACGTGCAGACCGATCTCCTTTCATGGGACCAGCGCCCCCCGTTGCCTTCGACGCGCGATCACCTGCGAGAATCCTACGACGACCCGCGTGCCGCGGCGGCGGCCAACAGGCCCACAGGCACCTGCGATATCGCCGGCTTTGCGAGCAGCAGCGGTAGCGCCCTGGTGACCAAGGTGCGCGCCGCCGATGCCGCGTGCTTCTACTCGGGTGGCTTGTTCAACGTCACCGGAACGACAGCCGGGCAGATCTTCGTTCAGTCCAAGATGATCACGATCGCCAACGCGATGCAGGCCGATGCCACCACGTATCCGGGCACGGACGCAAACCACATGGAAGAACTGGTGCTCTTCCTGCGCGCCGGCCTCTATGTGCAGTACTACAACAGCGCCGACGTCGGCAACTACGACGCCAGCTGGACCACGGCCATCCGCGCCGCGTTGAATGCGTTCGTTGCGAGCGGCCATTTCGAGGACGTCAACGACGATCACGGCAAGATCCTCGCCGAATTCGTCACGTTGATCGACAGTGCCGCCGAGAACGCGAATCAACTTGCTACCGTGCGCGGCATCCTCGACCGCTATGGACCGGCTTGCGCAAGCTTCTACTACATGAAATCCGCCACTAACAACGTCTTCAACGTGCTGTTCCGCGGCCATCAGAACGCGGACTTCCAGGCACTGGTGCAGGCCGGCGGCAGCGGCGTGCTCGATACGCTGGTCGACTTCATCAACAACAACCGCGCGGCCGACGTCGGCACGGATCGGGAATACCTGTTGCAGAACGCTGCGGGCGAGCTTGGACGGTTTACCCAGTACACCGCAACGACGTTCCACAACACGCTCGCGCATCCGAAGGTCAAGGCAATCCTCGACCAGTTCGCGATCAGCGGGCCGGGCGCGGGTATCTACGTGCGCATCGGCAGCGTTACCGACTACTACGACCACGCCCACTGCGCCTACTTCGGCCTGTGCACGTTCGCGCAGGACCTGGAGTCGGTCGTGCTGCCGCCGGCAAACGCACGCGATTGCAGCGCAACCCTGCGCGTACGCAGCCAGGCGCTGACATCGGCGCAGCTCGATACGGTGTGCAGCACAGTCGGTGGCGAGGAAGGCTATTTCCACACGACGGCTCAGACCGGTCACGTTCCCGTTGCCGACGACAGCAACACGAAACTCGAAATGGTGATCTTCCATTCGAGCACCGACTACGAAACCTATTCGGGCATCCTGTTCGGCAACGACACCAACAACGGCGGCATCTACCTCGAAGGCGATCCGTCAAACGTCGCCAACCAGCCGCGTTTCCTTGCCTATGAGGCGGAGTGGCTGCGTCCCGCGTTCGAGGTGTGGAACCTCACCCACGAATACATCCACTACCTCGACGGCCGCTTCAACTGGTATGGCGCGTTTGGTGACTATCCGCTCGACACGCCCTACTCGGCTGTCTGGTACATCGAGGGTTTCGCCGAGTACATGTCCTATTCCTACCGCAACCTCGTCGACAGCAGCGCGGTCGGGGCAGCAGCGAATCCAGACACGTACACGATGGCGCAACTGTTCGACAACACCTACGAAGCCGACGATGCAGCGCGCACCTACTACTGGGGTTACATGGCGACACGCTTCATGTTCGAGCGTCATCGCGACCAGATCACGGGCCTCTACGCGATCGCGCGACCCGGCACCTACGATCCAGGCTACCACACCTGGCTCGACGCGATCCGCAGCGGCTACAACACCGAATTCCGCGCATGGGTGGTCTGTTTCGGCACCAACAACGGAGACACCAGCAGTTGCGGCGGCAGTGCGCCCGACAAGATCTTTGCGAACGGATTCGAGGGTAGCGGCGGCAGCGGCGTGATTCCCGAATGCACGTCGAGCAATGCCGGCCAGCTCGACAATGGCTGCAAGCGCAGCAACCTCGCGGCAGCTGTCGCCAATGCACGCGTGTATCTGACGATCCTCGTGCCCGCCGGCAAGAGCACGCTGCAACTGGACATGAGTGGCGGCACCGGCGACGCGGATATCTATGTGCGCGCTGGCAACTGGCCGACAGAGAGCGTATTCGACGAAGCGCCGCAGCTGGTCGGCAGCGAAGAATCGATAACGATCGCGAACCCGGCGAGCGGCTGGTACTACCTCATGCTCAAGCCGCACGTCGACGCATTCGACGGCGTGCAAGTGGCAGCGGCCTGGCAATAGCGTGTGACGCTTCTCTTGCGATGCCGCGGTGCGCCGAACACCGCGGCATCGACAACGGATCGAAACAACCAGCGCGCGGATGAGCGGGTTGCTGTTACTTCGCCCGCGCCGTGCGACCCGGCGCGGACGGGACGACATTTTTCTTGCGCGCAGGCACGGGCTTGCGTGCGTCCTCGCGCAACTGCTGGCGCAAATCGCCAAGCGTCGAAGCAATGTGGCGCGTAAGCAGCTCGCTGACGCGCTTCGCATCGCGCGCCAACCACGCCTTGAGAATGGCGCGATGCTCGCTTTTTGCGCGCGCTTCACGGCCGGCGGGTTCGAGGTGCTTGCGTACATAGCGTTCCGCCAGAACGTGCAGGCGTTCGACCAGCTGTGCGGTCACGCGTCGCTCACCTGGGGCGACCAGCGCGAGGTGGAAGGCGCGATTGAGTGTGACCATGTCCAACGCGTTGACGCGTGGTCCGAGTTCGAGCGAAGCGAGCGCTGCCTTGGCCGCTTCCCGCTGCAACAAATCGGCCTCGAGGCTGGCCGCAGCCGCGGCGTCGGGCTCGATCTTGACGCGCAGCGCGAAGACCTCTTCCGCTTCCGCGGTGGTCAAGGCGGGCACGAAGAAGCCACGATTGGGGTGCGAGCTCAGCAATCCATGTTGCTCCAGCCGCCCGAGTGCCTCACGCAAAGGAATCTTGCTGATGCCCAGATCCTCCGCCAAGGCCTCCTGGCGGATCGGTGCGAGCGCGGGAATCTCGGTCGACAGGATGCGTTCGCGAACGATCTCGAACGCCTGATCGGAAAGTGATCGGTTGACGATGGCCATGCAGCAGTCTAACCGCTGCGCAGGTAAGTCGTTTGCATCGCGGTGTAGAACGCACGCGCGGCGCGACCTTGTTCACGCGGACCATGGCTGGACGCACCCATGCCGCCGAACGGCGCGTGGTGATCGACGCCGGCCGTGGGCAAGTTGATCATCAGCATGCCGGCGCGCGCGCCGCGCTTGAACGCCTCGGCATGTGCAAGCGAGCGCGTACACAAGCCCGCCGACAAGCCATAGCGCGAGTTGTTCAGCAATGCCATCGCAGCCTCAAAGCCGTCGACGCGGAACAGGCCGGCAACCGGCCCGAAGATTTCCTCGTGCGCGATCAGGCTGTCGACGCCCGCGTGGTCAAACAAGGTCGGCGCGAAGTAGCAATCGTGTGGATCGGCTTCGCCACCGAACGCGGCGACTGAGCCGGCGCTCCGTACCGCCGCAACCTGCGCCGCCACGCGCAGCTTCTGCCGTGGTGACGCGAGCGGCCCAATGTCGGTGGTTTCCTGGCGCGGATCGCCGATGGTGAGTTTGTCCACGCGCTGCTTGAGTGCGGCGAGAAAGCGGTCCGCGACGGACTCATCGACGATCATCCGCGAGGTCGCCGTGCACCGCTGGCCAGCGGCGAGGTACGCACCATTGACCGCGCAATCGACCGCGATTTCGAGATCGGCGTCCGCCAGCACGATGAGCCCGTTGACGCCGCCCATTTCCAGTTGCACGCGCGCGCCGCGTGCGGACACGCATTCGCGCACTCGGCGGCCGGTCGCTTCAGATCCGGTAAACGACACGGCATCGATACGCGGGTCGTTGCAGATCGCAGTGCCGGTCTCGCCGGCGCCAAGCACCATGTTCACGCAACCGACGGGCAGGCCCGCATCCGCGATGAGATTCATCAGCAGCGTGGCAGTCGCCGAGGCCAGCTCGGACGGCTTCCACACCACCGAATTGCCAAATGCGATCGCCGGCGCGATCTTCCACGCTGGAATCGCAATCGGAAAATTCCACGGCGTGATCAAACCGACCACGCCCACCGGCAGGTGCATGACTTCGACCATCGAGCCGGACCGCGTCGAGTCGAAGCGCTCGCCCGCGTTGCGCAGGGCCTCGCCCGCGAAGAAGTCGAACAGGCGCGACGCGCGCAGGGTCTCGCCGCGCGCGTCGCGCACGGTCTTGCCGGTCTCGCGAGCAATCAGCAATGCGAACTCGGCGACGTGCGCAGCGATCGCGCGACTGATCCGCGTCAGCGCGTCGGAACGCGCCTCGATGCCCGCTGCGCTGATCGGCGCGAGCGCCGCATGCGCCGCTTCGGCTGCCTGTGCGACCACACCTGCGCCGGCCTCGGGAATCAGCACGATGAGGTCGTCGGGGAAGGCGGGATTGCGTTGTTCATGCGCAGCAGCGCCACTGATGTTATCGGCGGCCACGCGGTGGCTCAGCATCAAGGTTTCGGTCATGACGTTCTCAGGTGACCACAAAGCCGTGCCGGAATGCATCGGCGTCGTCGATCCAGATGTGATTGAAGCCGGTGGCGATCGCTGAGCCTTCAATCGATGGCACGATTGCTGCGTAGGTGCCGAGAGTGGTCGCCGCTTCGACGCGACCGGTGAAGCGGCTGCCGATGTAGCTTTCATGCACGAAACGGTCGCCGGTTTTCAGACGCCCGCGCGCGACCAGCTGCGCCATGCGCGCCGAAGTACCCGTGCCGCAGGGACTGCGATCGATCGCGCGTTCGCCGTAGAACACCGCGTTTCGTGCGTCGGCGCCCTCGCCTTTTGGCGTATCCGCCCACAGCACGTGACTGACTCCGTGAATGGTCGGGTCGAGCGGATGCACCGGATCGATGGCCTTGCGCACGAGGCTACGCACGCTACGGCTGAGTTCAATGATGCGCGCGGCTCCGAGCGCATCGAGCCCGTGGTAGGGACCTTGCGGTTCGACGATCGCGTAGTAGTTTCCACCGTACGCCACGTCGACGAGCAGAGGACCAAAATCCGGTACCTCGATGCGGATATCGCGTGCCGCCAAATAGCTCGGCACGTTGCGGATACGCACCGACGTCACGCGTCCGGCGTTTTCTACGTAGTCGATATCGATCGGGCCGGCCGGCACGTCGATCTTCAATCGACCCGGCGTGAACGGTTCGATCAAGCCGTTCTCCAGAGCGAACGTGACGATGCCAATCGTGCCGTGTCCGCACATCGGCAGACATCCGCTGGTCTCGATGAAGAGCACGCCGGCATCGCTGTCCGCGCGCGTGGGAGGATAGAGAATACCGCCGGACATCATGTCGTGGCCGCGCGGCTCGTACATGAGGCCGGTGCGAACCCAGTCGTAGCGCGCGAGAAAATCCTGCCGCCGTTCGCTCATCGTGGTGCCCGTCAGACGCGGCGCACCACCGCTGACCAGGCGCACGGGGTTGCCGGCCGTGTGGCCATCAATGCAGAAGAAGGTATGACGCATACCGGTGCCTCAGGCTGCCGCGGACATGAGCGCGGGACGCGTAGCGGCCGCAGTCTCCACCATCCGCGTCACCTGCCTGCGGCGCTCTCCCGCCAACGGCATGCGCGGCATGCGCACGCGCTCGGAGCCGCGTCCCATGATCTGCTCGGCAAGCTTGATCGACTGCACCA
>JBDSNK010000312.1:0-7299 GCA_039915385.1 Dokdonella sp. | reverse complement strand
CGGTGGATGGACCTGAGGATCGCTGCATGCGTGCGTGCCGTCAACCGGCGCGCCGCATCGCGGTTCCGCATCCGGACGCGTGGGTTTGCTGAATGCCGTCGAGAAAGACCGCGACGGTGTCGGCAAGTGCGACGTCTCCCTGCATGCCGGCGCGATTGATGAGGATCATGCGGTTTTCGCCGAAGAGGGCTATGGCCTGGCGGTCGCCGACGCAGCGTACCTGGCGCCGATCGGTCGCTACGATGCCGCATTGCCGGCGAGTCTTGCCGGCCGGGATGTCGAGGACATCCCGGTCGACGGCGGTCGCGCCTATCTCGCGGTGTGGGGCTATGGCGTACTCATCGTCGACCTTGCCGATCCGATGCATCCAGTGGAGCTTGGTCGTTTTGAATTTCCGTTTGCGACTGCCATCGAGGCGCACGGCAATCGCGTCTCCGTGGCAAGCACGACCAATGGTGGCATCTTCAAGATTCTGGACGTATCCAATCCCGTGCTGCCGCAGGAGCTGGGTCTGCTGGCGACGAGACAAACCTATGACCTCACGGTACGTGGCAACTACGTCTATCTCTTCGATGACTCGGCATTCCGGGATGGCGGCTTGCGCATCGTGAATGTCGCCAATCCCGCTGCGCCAACCCTTGTTGGGCAGGATGTCGGCTGCGCCGAAGCGGACGGCGTCGATGTCAGTGCCGACGGCAACACGACCTACATGGCTTGTGCCTACGACACGACTTTTGCCAACGCCTTGCGCATTGTCGACACCACCAACAACGCGAGGCCGACCCTGCTCGGCAGCATCAGCTTGCCAGGATCGCCGGGCTTGCCGGACGACAACGTTGCCCATTCGGTGGTCGTCGCCGGCAACGTCGCCTATGTTGGCAACGAGGACGGTCTGGATAAGGTCGACGTCAGCAATGCAGCCGCTCCGGTGCGTACCCTGCGCCACGACACCGGCTATTTCGTGCGCATGGTTGAGCGCGCGACGGACGGCCGTAGCTTCGCGTTTGCGCAAGCCGCCGGCGTCACTATGTTCACGCCGCAGGACGCTGACGTGATTTTTGCCAGCAGCTTCGACTGAGGCACGGCGTTCAACGGTCGTTCGCCCTCTGTTCGTGGGCGAACGATCCGTTTGTATCGTGTGCGGCGCGGCCGAGGGCGGCACGCTACACTGGGCATTCGTCCCGACTCGCGAGCCCCACTTGGAAAACGAAATCGCGAAACTCCTGGAGCCACTCAATCCGATCGAGGCGCGCATCCTCGGATGCCTGGTCGAGAAGGCGGCGATCACGCCCGAGGTGTATCCGCTGACGGTCAACGCAATTGTCGCCGCCAGCAACCAGAAGACCAGCCGCGAACCATTGATGCATCTTGAACCCGGTGCAGTGGCACATGCGTTGCGTGTGATGGAGAACCGAGGCTTGGTCAAGGTCGCGCCCGCTTCGCAACGCGCCCTTCGCTACGAGCATCGCTTCGACACAACCTACGGCGTGACCGCGCGCCAGCGAGCCGTGCTGTGCGTGATGTTGCTGCGCGGGCCGCAGACACTCGCTGAATTGCTCACGCGCACCGATCGTCTCGCTGAATTTCCCGGTCTCGATGACGTGCGCGATACGCTTGACCGGATGATTCAGCGCGAACCCGCGTTTGCAGTGCGGCTTGGACGTGGCTCGGGTCAACGTGAAGACCGCTACATGCATTTGCTGTGTGGTCCTGTCTCGGCCGATGCATTTGCGAGTGCGACGCCGACACCAGCGAGCGCGACGCGGTCGGACGTGAACGAGCGCATAGCCCGGCTCGAAGCGGAGGTGGAGACCTTGCGCGACGAACTTGCCGGCTTGCATAAACGCCTCGACACGCTGGCAGATCCAGATAGGACGCCACAGCCTTGATGCGCATATGCGTCGCTTGCATACTGCTTGCTGGCTGTGCGATATCGGCTGGCGCGCGTGAGCGCACGGCGGCGGTTGCGCCACAGGCTCACGCGCTCACCGAGATCGGTACGCAGGCAGGCGCTGCTTACCGGATCGATATTCCAGCCGACTGGAATCAAGGCCTGGTGGTTTTCTTCCATGGCTATTCAACCGAGCCGATCGCATTTCACGAAGGTGAGCGCGTGTCGCCGATGTTCGATCCGATGCTGGCCAAGGGTTTTGCGGTTATCCAGTCTGGCTATTCTTCTGCAGGTTGGGCGGTCAAGGAAGCGGGCGAAGAGAGCGAACGGCTGCGTCGATTCTTCGTGGGCAAGCATGGTCAGTCGAAGGAAACCTTCGTCATGGGCATGTCGATGGGCGGCATCCTCACTGTGATGGCGCTCGAGACCGCGCCAAAAACTTATGACGGTGGGCTGTCACTGTGTGGCGCGATCGAACCGAGCGACCGGCTCATGCAGCGCGATTTCGCCGTGGTCGCGGCGTTCGACTTCTATTTTCCCGGCATTTTCGCCGCGCTGGTGCCGGTCGACGAGGCATACCAGCCAACCGACGAGATTGTGCGGAAGATCGCGCTGGCCATGCGCGCGAATTCAAAAGCGTCCGCGTCGTTAAGTGCATTGTATGGCGCGGGGGACGAGCACAATCTTCCCGGCGTGATCGCATCGATCGCTTACGACATCAAGGAAATGCAGCAGCGCACGCACGGCAATCCGTTCGGCAATGCCGATCTGGTCTACACCGGCTCGGCGGACGACTACGCGCTGAACGATGGGGTCAAGCGCTATCGCGCAGACCCGCGCGCGTTGGCCCAGATGTCGCGCTGGTATACGCCTACCGGAAAGCTGCTAAAGCCCATGCTCGAGTTGCACGATACTGGTGACCCACTGGTCATCGCATCGACGACGTTCGAATACGCGATGATGGCGCAGCGCGCAGGGCATGGTGACCACTTCGTGCAGCAATACGTCAATGCGGAAGGGCATTGCGTTTTCACCCCTGCGCAGATCGGCAAGGCGTTCGATGAACTGGTCGGCTGGTCGCGTAGCGGCAAGCGCCCGAATTCAGGGCGGCAGAAGTAGGCGCGGTAGATTGCTCCGCGGTGACCACTTGATGGCTGGACACCTTCAAACCACGGTCTCGTGAATACTTCGCGTGTCCACTGCCCGCAGGAAAATCGAGGATGGCAAGCGCACACTGCGTGCTTGAGCGGATGCCATGTTGCACGATCGCCTGTAGCGGAAAGCTGTCACCGGCATGAGTTTTGGCATGTGCAGATCGTGCCAATCCGTGCAGAATAATCGGTCGAACCAGACACAGAGGCAGAGGATAAAACGCATGCGCGACTTGGCTTGGGGATTGCTTGGGGCGATGCTCGCTGTCGCAGTTTCGGCCAAGGCGTCCGCGCCTGCCGCAGGTACTGATCCGAAAGCGCCGAGCGACATTGCCACAGCCACGCGCGGCAGCGAACACATCGCGGGCTTTTTCGATGTCTACCGCGATGCGGCAGGCGGTCGCGTTCTGCTCGGTGTGCGCGCATTCGACAGGCCATTTCTGCTGGTCAGCTCGTTGCCCTGGGCTGTCGGTTCGAACGATATCGGTCTCGATCGCGGCCAGAGCAGTGAATCGCATCTGGTCGAATTCCGTCGCGTCGGTACGCGCGTGCTGCTGGTCGAGGACAACACGAAGTTCCGTGCGCTGTCCTCGAATCCGGATGAGTCGCTCAGCGTGCGCCAGGCATTTGCCGAGTCTGTACTGTGGTCCGGCGAGGTGGCGGGCGAACGCAAGGGCGCTGATGCGCAAGCCGTCGTCGACATCAGCTCGCTGTTGATGTCCGATCGTCACGGCATTGCGCGCCGACTAGGCGATACGAAGCAAGGAAAATACGAAGTCGACGACAAGCGGAGTGCGGTTTCGCTCGCCGATGCGAAGAGCTTTCCCGACAATACCGAACTCGAGGCGCTGCTCACGTTCAAGGGCCCGGGTGAGGAACAGTTCGTCAAGGATGTCGCGATGGACCCGACGAGCCTGACCGTGCATCAGCACCTTAGTTTCGTACGACTGCCGGGCCCCGGCTATTCGCCGCGTGCATATCACCCCGCCTCGGGCGCGTTCAGTGTCGGCTACTACGACTATGCGCAGCCACTCGAATCGAGCATCGACGTGCGCGTGCAGCCGCGTTTCCGCCTCGACAAAGTCGATCCTGCGGCCGCGCAAAGTGCGGTGAAGAAGCCGATCGTGTTCTACCTCGATCGCGGTGCGCCGGAACCGGTTCGCTCGGCTCTGCTGGAAGGCGCGAACTGGTGGAAAACGGCGTTCGAGAAAGCCGGTTACCAGGATGCGTATCGCGTCGAGTTGCTGCCCGAAGGCGTCGACCCGATGGACCTCCGCTACAGCCTGATCACATGGTCGCATCGCTATACGCGCGGCTGGTCGTACGGCCAGCCGATCGTCGATCCGCGCACGGGCGAGATCATCAAGGGTTCGGTCACGCTCGGTTCGCAGCGCGTGCGCCAGGACATCCTCATTGCCGAGAGCCTGCTCGCGCCCTACGACAAGGCGAATGCGACGGAACTGAAAGGGCAGGCCGAGCAGATGGCGCTGGCGCGCCTGCGTCAACTTGCGGCGCATGAGGTCGGCCATGCGCTCGGCTTTGCGCACAACTTTGCTGCGAGTCGACTGGGCAACGGCTCGGTGATGGACTACCCGCACCCGCTGTTGCAATTGGCTGTGGATGGCATGATCAGCCTCGATCATGCGTACGGCACGGGCGTCGGACCGTGGGATGATTTCCTGGTCGCGCACGCGTATGCGCAATTTGCACCCGGGACCGAGGCTGCATCGCTGGCGAAGTTGCGCGCCGATATCGCACACGCCGGTTTCCGTTACATCAGCGATCCCGACGCGCGCTCTCCTGGCGATGCCGAGCCGGATGGCCTGCTGTGGGATTTCGGCCCGGATACCTTGAAGTCCTTCGATTCGCTGCTCGCGGTGCGGCGCAAGGCACTGGAGCAATTCTCGATCGGCGTGTTGCCGCCGGAACGCCAGGCCGGCGAACTCGAAGCGCGTCTGGTGCCGATCTATCTGCTGCATCGTTACCAAGTCGAAGCGGTGGCGCGACTGCTCGGTGGTGCGAACTATGCGTACTCGGAAGCGGCGGATCGTGAGGCTGGAACGAGAGCGGTGCCGGCCGAAACGCAACATGCCGCGCTTGATCGACTTGTCGCGACGCTGGCTGCGGAACAGCTTGCGTTGCCTGCCAATGTGCTCGATCTCGTCACGCCACCCGGCAACGACTACCAGCGCAACCGCGAATATTTTACGACGCGCATGGCGCCGTTGTTCGATGCGTTTGCAGCCGTCGAAGCCGGTGCTGCGCAGACCACGCAATATCTGTTCGCGCCGCAACGCCTCAATCGCCTCGCCTGGCAGCACGCACGCGACGCGCACGAACCCGGTATCGCCGACGCACTCGATAAGGTGTTCCACGGCACCTGGCAGCGCGATTCAATCGCCGCGAACATCCCGGCCGGCGACGCCGTGCAGACAGCAGCGAACTGGGTAGTGCTGGATTCCCTGTTGAATGCAGTCGATGCGGCACAACTAGACGCGCAGGTCGAGGCAAGCGTGCGTGCGTCACTGCAGAAGTGGCAGGCATGGCTGGCGAAGAACCCCGGATGGGATGGCGTCAGCGCGAGCCGCGGCGAGGCGGCGGAATTGATTCGCAAATACCTCGCTGATCCGAAGTCGGTGAAGCTGCGCCCGTTGCCGGTGATTCCGCCGGGCGCGCCGATTTAGTGCCGTGTTGCGGGCGGCTCCGTCGGCGATGCAGATGCAGATGCAGGGGCTGGCGCAAAGACGGTTTCGACATCCCTCTCGTCAAACACATAACGTCGGTTGCAGAATTCGCAGGTGACTTCGATCGAACCTTGTTCTGCGAGGGTCGCATCGCTTTCAGCGCGACCGAGCGAGCGCAGCATGTCTTCCACTCGATCGCGCGAGCAGGTGCAACGAAACGCAAGCGGCTGCGCGGGTTGCAGACGCACGCCTTCTTCTTGGAAGAGACGCAGCAAGAGTGGTTCCGGCGCTAGATCGAGCAATTCTCGCGGCGTCAGCGTCGCAAGCAGATGGCCGACGCGATTCCAGCCATCGGCGTCAGCGGGCGTGGTGCCGCCGCTGCCCGCGATCTTCTGCAGCATAATGCCGCCGCAGCGGTCACTGGACGCTGCAAGGACGATCCGCGTCGGCAATTGTTCAGAGCGCTCGAAATAGCCTTCGAACGCTTGCGAAAGATGTGTGCCTTCGGCCATCACGAGACCCTGATAACGGGTGTCCGTGCTCGCGTTCTCGATCGTGATCGCGAGGCGTGCCAGCGGATCTATCTGTATGGGTGCCTGTGGCTGCGCGCCATCCCATCGCGCGATACCGCGCAGCAGGCCATCGTGGGTGCAATCGGCGAACAGCAGCTTGAGTGCGCCGCTGTCGCGCAGATGGATGGAAAGCCGGCCGTCGAACTTTATCGTGCTCGTGAACAGCGCACTCGCCGCGACCGTCTGGCCGAGCAGATTGGCCAGCGGCTCGCTGTAGTTCCCGTTCTCCAGGATCTGCCCCCAGCTCTGGTTGAGGCGCACGAGGGTGCCGCGAACGCCGGCGTTTTCAAGTTGGAAACGATGCAGGAAATCGTCGGACATGGTCGCTTCGTGAATGATGGAACTCCTTGGGCGGCGAAAGCATGCAGACCACGCTTGCGTGAAACCGCTTTGAATCAGGAACGAAGGGAAGGATAGCGATTGTCGCCTCCGTTGAGCAAATGCAATGAATCGGGCGCATGAAGAAGAGTATGCCCGTAGAAATTGTTCCTGTAGCCAACGAAGAACCGGCGACGTTTCCGCCGCCGGTTCCTCCGCTCAGACTGCTACAGAGCGACTGCGTCTGGCGCTGAGCGTCGGTGAGTCAACCCAGCTCGATCAATGATCGTGGTCGCGATCATCACGATCATGGCCGTTCTTGTAGTGCTCGATGACCCACTCGTTGCGCTCATACGGTTTTTCCGTATCGAGGTCGATCTTCATACCACCGGTCGTGACATAGGTACGGCTTTCAACGGGCAACTCCGCGCCCGAGCGCCATGCTTCGCCTTCGCGCCAGTAATAGACCTTGGTCTCCGGAGCGAAGTAGATGTCGTGGTCGCCATAGTAGATGTAGTTGTGATGACCCTTCTTGACGGTCGTGGTTGTCGTCGTTTCGGTCGTCTGCGTGGTCTGGGACATGGCCGGAATGCTTGCGGCCAAGCCGATCACGACGGCAGTTGCGATGACGAGGTGCGGGCGCATGGTCATGGTTGTCTCCTGATGGTTACGGAAAACGCCAC
>JBDSNK010000303.1:0-4314 GCA_039915385.1 Dokdonella sp. | reverse complement strand
GGGATTGCACGCTGGAACCCACTCCTTTCCCGCTTCGGGATTCATCGGTGGCAGACTCATTCGCGCACGGATCACTCGCGTACGAAAAGGACCCTGTCGCGCTGCGCCTCGGCCTGCGCGAGATCCGCGGTCTGTCGCAAGACCTCGCCACGCGACTTGTCGATGCACGCAACGAAGCACCGTTCCGCGATGTTGTCGACATGACACGCCGCGCTCGCGTGACGGCATCGGAACGCGCACGCCTCGCCGACGCGGGTGCCTTGCAGAGTCTCGTCGGCCATCGCTATCGCGCGCGCTGGGAAAGTGCTGGCGCGGAAATGCCTGCGCCGATACTCGCACAGGCGACAATCACCGAAGCTGCGGTCGAACTGAGGCAACCATCATTGCGCGAAGACGTGATGACCGATTACGCCATGCTGGGGTTGTCCCTGACGCAGCACCCGCTCTGGCTGGTGCGCAGCGAGCTCGCGCGTCGTCGCGTATCGCCAGCCAGCACGACCACGGATGCGGCAAATCGCGGTCGATCGCTGCGTTGTGCCGGTCTCGTCACTGTGCGCCAGCATCCGGGCACTGCGAAAGGCGTCACCTTCGTCACCCTCGAAGACGAGACCGGCATCATCAATGTCGTGGTCTGGCGTGCACTGGCGCAGAAGCAGCATCGCGTTTTGCTCGAATCGACCGTGATGGCGGTCGACGGCGTGCTCGAAGCCAGCGATGGCGTGTATCACCTGATCGCCAAGCGCCTGCACGACTACAGCGCATTGCTGCCGGAACTCGGCTTTGCTTCACGCGATTTCCACTGAAACGAAGGCTCGATCCTCGATCGGGCGCTTGGACAGCTACGGCATGGTTTATGCCTTCTTTACGTCGCCCCTGCAGCGGCGTAGCGTGCCGCGACCGCCTGCGCAACGCGGCGGCATCCAACCAGGGGAATCTCATGAACATGCGAATGTTGATCGCAACGAGTCTGCTGTGCGTTTTCAGCGCCCAGGCAATTGCCGATGACGCACGCTCGTACAAGGAAGGCCCGGTGACCGAGGTAACGTACATAAAAATCAAACCGGGCCAGTTTGACAACTACATGAAATGGCTGGATACGAATTTCAAACCGGAACAGGAGGAATTCATCAAGGCGAAGATCACGCTGGGCTACAAGGTCTATGCCCAGCAGGCGCGTGATATGCATGATCCCGACTTGATCCTTTCGGTCACCTACGCAAACATGGCTGCACTCGACAATCTGAATGCGCGTACCGACGCGATCAGCGAGAAACTGGAAGGCACTATCGACAAGCAGAACCAGGCCTTCGCCGACCGCGGCTCGATGCGTGAAGTCGTCGGCTCGAAGTACATTCGCGAGATGATCCTGAAATAGCAGCGTTTGTTTCGAGCGATCTCCTGCATCGCTCGATTGCGCGAGTCCAGAATGCTCCGGACTCGCGCTTCAGCCCGCCTGTGCCATCGATCCCTGCATCACCATCAGCGCGTCTGGTCGCGGCGCTGCGCTTTCCTCACCTTGCAGGCGCGATGCCGCTCCGCGCGGCCCGCACCGCGGCTTCAAGCTCCGCCAGCAAGGGATGCGGCGACCAGAATCTGAATATTCGCGCCTTCGACACGAACACGATCGCATCGTCGAATTGCGTGCTGCGGGTGAAATGAATCGTCACCGGATGGATGTTGACCCCGCGATCTCCCGGAAATAGTTCGACACGTGTCGATGGCGAAATCCGTGAGCGCCCTACGGCGCTTCCAGCGTCCCCGACATGCGCCCCATGAACGGCCGGTAGTAGCGCAACTCGGCGATCGAATCGCGCACGTCGCTGAGCGCGGTGTGCGCAGCTTCCTTGGTGAAGCCGCGACTGACCTCAGGCGCCCAGCGTCGCGCCAGCTCCTTGAGAGTAGAGACATCGAGGTTGCGATAGTGGAAGAACCGTTCAAGGCGCGGCATCAGCCGATAGAGAAATCGGCGATCCTGGCAGATCGAATTGCCGCAGATCGGCGATTTGCCCGCGGGCACCCATTGCAGCAGGAACTCCATCGTCAAGGCTTCGGCCATGGGAATGTCGATCCGAGATTCGAGCACGCGTTGCCACAGGCCGGATTTGCTGTGCTGGCTGCGGTTCCAGTCGTCCATACCTTCCAGCCGCTCGACCGGATGGTGTATCGCGAACTCCGGTCCTTCGGCGAGCGGATTGAGATCTTTGTCGGTCACGATCGTCGCGATCTCCAGGATTGAGTCGGTATCGGGATCGAGCCCGGTCATCTCGAGGTCGATCCAGATCAGGTTGTTCTCGTCCGCTCCGCGCATGCGTAGGTTCCTTTTCCTGTGGTCGCTCAGTCTAGGCAAGCCGCCGCCGCTTGGAAACCCTGCGCTATGCTGCGGCGATGACCCAGACCCTGCTGTGGCACGACTACGAAACCACCGGCGCCGATCCGCGCCGCGACCGACCCGCGCAATTCGCCGCGATCCGCACCACGCTGGAGCTCGAACCGATCGGCGAACCGGTATCGATTTTCTGCAAGCCCGCGGCGGATGTGCTGCCACACCCCGAGGCCTGCCTGATCACCGGTATCACGCCACAGCAGATGCAACGCGATGGCCTGATCGAAGCCGAATTCGCCGCGCAGGTCAACGAGACGATGGCCGAGCCCGGCACCTGCAACGTCGGCTACAACTCGCTGCGCTTCGACGACGAATTCACGCGCCATCTCCTCTACCGCAATTTTTACGATCCTTACGAACGCGAGTGGAAAGACGGCAATTCACGTTGGGATCTTATCGATCTCGCACGCATGTGCTTCGCGTTGCGACCAGATGGCATCGAATGGCCACGTCGCGATGACGGCAGTCCGAGCTTTCGGCTCGAACATCTCGCCCGTGCGAACCATATCGCGCAGGCGCGTGCGCACGACGCGGTATCCGATGTCGAGGCGCTGATCGGGCTTGCACGCCTTATCCGCGTGCGTCAGCCTCGATTGTGGGAATTCTATTTCTCACTGCGCCGCAAGCAGCGCGTTTTCGAACTACTCGACGTGGCACGCATGACGCCCCTCGTGCATGTTTCCTCGCGCTATCCGGCCAGCCACGGCTGCCTCGCCTTGATCGCGCCACTCGCGATGCATCCGAGCCTGCCGAACGCGGTGATCGCCTACGACCTTGATGTCGATCCGACGCCTCTCATCGAACTCGACGCCGACGATATTGCCGACCGCGTATTCGTCGCACGCGCGGACTTGCCGGAGGGCGTCGAACGCATCCCGCTGAAGGCGATCCATGCGAACAAATCGCCAGCGCTTGCGCCCATGAGCGTGCTCAAGGACATCGATCTAGAACGCATCGCGCTCAATCGCGCACGCGCACTCGCAAATCTCGAACGACTGCGTGGGGCCGAATCGCTCGTCGCAAAACTTCAGAAGGTGTTTGGACGTGCGGACAATCGCGAGCCGGCAACCGATCCGGAGCTCGCGTTGTACGGCAGCTTCCTTCCCGATGCCGACAAACGCCTGTTACGCGCGGTGCGCGAAACGCCCCCGGAGCAACTGGGCACGCGTGCGTTCCCATTTCGTGATCTGCGTTATGCGCAATTGCTGTTCCGCTACCGCGCACGCAACTGGCCTGAAAGCCTGGATGCGGAGGAAACTGCACGCTGGCATGAGTTCCGCGATCGCCGCCTCACGACGTCGACGCCACTGACCCCACTGACCCGTGACGAGTATTTCGCGACGATTGCACGCATGCGCGCCGACGCTGCCCTGCAACCGGCACATGTGCCTCTGCTCGATGCGCTCGAAGCCTGGGGACGCGAATTCGGATAGAAAGGCCTGTTGTAGGAGCGGCTTCAGCCGCCATGCTTGAGCCCTCGCCTTCAAGAGGGTGAAGAGGTGCGTTTGCGGACAAGTGGTCCGCGCACCGATGAACGTCCGAAGGCTGTGCGTTAGGGCCGGCGGATTGGGTGTGATTGGTGGTGGTGCTCGATGTAATTCCACACCAGAGCATCGCGGTTGAAGCCGCTCCCACAGACAGTTGCTGCCACAGAAGGTTGCTCCCACATGAGCTGACTGTTCGATTCGGGCATTGTGGGAGCCGCTTCAGCCGCGATGCTCCTGCTCGCCCTTACACTATGCGTCTTCACACAATCGCGATCACAGCCTTGGCCACCATCTACTTCTCGCCGAAGACCTTCAAATTCCAGCGCGATCTCGCCGCGAACAACAATCGCGCCTGGTTCGCCGCGAACAAGTCGCGTTACGAAGACGTGCTGCGCGAACCGTTCCTGCGCCTGATCACCGATCTGCAGGGTCCGCTCGCGAAAA
>JBDSNK010000135.1:0-7934 GCA_039915385.1 Dokdonella sp. | reverse complement strand
CCGCTACCTTCGTCCGACGGCACGACAAGATCCTCGTTCGGGTTGTGCGCCGCATAGATCCAGGATGCGAAGTTGCTACCTGAGCTGATACTGCAGGGACTCTGCGTCAACGTTCCCGGCGGCTGGACGTCGATCGGATTGCCATTGCTATCGAAGGTCGCATAGAGAATCATGTGATGCGTGCCCGCGCTCATCGTCGATGCCCAGCGACGAATTCCCATCGTGCCGGTGTTCGGCGTGTGGAAGTAATAGCAGTAGGTGGCCTCTTCGCCGGGAGCCACCACAATATCGGGCGTCAGCACCTGGAAACCGAACTCGAATCCATCCTGGAAGACGATGCTATCGGCTCTAGCCAGGAGCGACATCGAGCCGAAAACAAACGCTGCGAATGCCGAAGCGAAGCGACGATTGCGCAGCGATCCCATGACACTTCCCCAGTCAGCGGCAATTTCACCACTATAGACTTGGCGGGGCAGTATTTGAAGGTTCGTCGAGGGCACCCTGCCCTGACTACTGCACCACCTGCTGCGCTGCCTCTTCCTTCATGCCTTGAAGCACTTCTTCAAGCTCAGCGACGACCGACTCCAGTGCATCGTGCAACTGGCCTTGGCGGCTCATCAAATCGTCGATCTTGTCGATCTTCTTCAAGCCCGACAAATCGCCGTCGAACAACATCCACATCGACGTCAGGTGCTCGACATTGGTCTTGGAGTAGTGGCGCATCTCCTTCAACTGGCTCAGCGAATCGGTGAGATGATCGGCGACGGACTTGGTGTTTTCCGATGACATTGCGTGCTCCTGATCAAACGAACAAGCCGTCAAGATCCGCTTTGCGAACTGAACGTGGCCGAACCGCCGCATACGCGTGCGCGCCAGGCGCAAGCAAGCCGCGGCCAGGTGCGTGCAAATGCGACCAGGAATTCGACCGCGCGAAGGTTGACGAGTACAACCGCCAGCAACACGCCCATGGCGGTCGCGTCGTCGATCCAGGACAGCCGACAGAATGGTTGCGCCGCAGCGGGATCGTCGCTTGGGCCGGGAACACGATGCGCCCGAACCAGACAGCGCGCCATGCATCCCCGGGCGCATCACCAATCTGTTGGACGATAGTCCTTGAGAAACTTGCCCCAGACATGCTCGCCGGAGATGCAGCCGCTGATGATCGGATCGACGATGCGCGCCGCGCCATCGACGATGTCGAGTGGCGGATGGAAACGTTCCTCGATGATCTTGCGCGCCGCGTGCTCGGCCGGATCCTCATCGGTGACCCAGCCGGTATCGACCGCGTTCATGTGGATTCCGTCATTTTGGTAGTCGGTCGCCGCCGTGCGCGTCATCATGTTGAGCGCCGCCTTCGCCATGTTCGTGTGCGGATGCCGCGTGGTCTTGAAATTGCGATAGAACTGCCCTTCGACGGCGGACACGTTGACGATGTGCTTGTCGCGTTCGGGCGTGCGCAGCATCAGCGGTTTCAGCCGCGCATTGATGATGAACGGCGCGATCGCATTGACCAGCTGTACCTCAAGCAATTCGACCGACGGCACTTCATCCATCAGCAGGCGCCACGAATTGCGCTCGCGCAGATCGACCTGCTGCAGATCCTGATCGAGCTTGCCTTGCGGAAACAGATGCTGCCGCCCGGAAAATTCCTCGGCGAGCAGTGGCACCTGCGAAAGTTCTGCGGCACGCGTGATGCCGGGCATGCCGTCGAGAGAGCGCGCTTTTTCCAACGATGACATGGAGCCGGCTTCCGGCAGCATGTCGTAGCGACGCAGACCCTCGTAACGCCCCAGCAGCTTGCGCAGATGCTGCGGCACGTCATGCGCTGCGGCCGTCTCGCCTTCCATCATGTGCGCGTAGAACTCGGGCGGCCGGCGCACGGTCTGGCAGGCGTTGTTGATGATGAAATCGAGACGGCTGCGCGTCGCCACGAGTTCATGGCAGAACGCTTCCACGCTCGGCGTATGGCGCAGGTCCAGACCGAAGATTTCGAGACGATCGGCCCACTCGGAAAAATCGGGTTCTTCCGCGTAACGTGCAGCCGAGTCGCGCGGGAAACGTGTCGTCACAATCAAGCTCGCGCCGGCGCGCAGCAACTTGAGACCTGCCTGATAGCCGATCTTGACGCGCCCACCTGTCAGCAAGGCAACGCGCCCACGCAAGTCCGTGGTCTCGCTGCGCTTGGCGAAATTGAAGTCGGCGCAGGTCGGACACAGTTGATCGTAGAAATGATGTATCAGGGAGTATTTCTGCTTGCACACGTAGCAATGCTGCAGCTCGACCGACTCGCGCCGTTCCGGCTCGTTGTCTTCGCTATCGTTCGGAACGAAACCTTCGGGCGGAAAGACGTTCGGCGTCGTGAACACCGCACGCCGCCGCAACTCGCGGATACCGGTCGCGTGCAGCAGCGCTTCTTCACGCTCGATCTGAGCCGCGTTGCGTTCGCGTTCGGCTGCCTTGAGCTTTTGACGTCGCAATACGGGGTCGGGGTGGTAAACCCGCGCCACCGCCTGATGCAGTCGCTTGCGATCTTCGGACGGCAGGTGATCGAGCACGGTCCGGTCGGCGGCGACCGCTTCAAGTAGTTCGATGCTCGCGCGCACATCGTCGGCGAGGGATGATTCCGCAGCATGCGGCGGTGAGGGCATTGCAGTCCTTCCATTCATGGCAGCAGTCAACTTGGCGCAGCGTACTGCGGCGGGGCGTCAGCACCATCTCGGAGCGCGTCCGTACTGGGATGCCCGCCCGGCATGCGACACTTTGGCAGCACCAAGCCGATAATTTTAGCGGGTCCCGCCGTCTGGGGACATTCTTTTTGCTGTCATTGCATCGAACATTTATCCAATCGCCCAGGAAAACTCATGCCTCTCAAGCATCATTTCGAAATGATGGCCGCCTACAACCACTGGATGAACGCCAAGGTCTATACGGCCTCGGCGCGTCTGCCGGAGAAGGAAAAACACGCGGACAAGGGGGCATTCTTCGGCTCGGTATTCGGCACGCTCAACCATCTGCTGGTCGCCGACACGATCTGGCTCAAGCGCTTCGCCGATCATCCTGCCGGGTTCCTAGCACTCGACGCGGTGCGTCCACTGCCTCATCCCGATTCGTTGACCGAACCCGTGCATGCCCGCTTCGATGATTTGCAGAGGGCGCGATTCGCGATGGACGACATCATCATCGCACTCGCAACGGAAGCCACGGATGATGCTTATGCGCAGACGCTGACCTACGCAAATCGCGCCGGCGAGGTGTTCACCAATTCGTACGGCGAGCTGATGCAGCATGTCGTCAACCATCAGACCCACCATCGCGGACAGGTAACTACCCTGCTCAGCCAGGCGGGCATCGATGTCGGAGTGACAGATCTGGTGGCGATGGTGCGCGAGCATCGGCCTGTGTAGTGGCTCGTCGCACGCCGGCTGCGATCACCCAACATTGCCCCACTGCTCGTTCACCGTTGGAGACTTCGCCACAAACCGTATTCCCGCCCTCTCAATCGTTGCGATGCTGGCCACGCCGGCTGCCGCCGTTGCAACGGACATCATGTTGCAGCGCGATGGCGTCAGGCTCAGCTGTCGCGATGCGACCGACGCGCTGACATGCGCAACTCCCACATGTTCTTTTGGGCTTGCGTGCGTAAGGCCGCGACTTCAATGCCGGGGCCGCCAACCGGTGACCATCATGATCGACTCAGCCGACGACGCCCCCAACAGGGTCAATCCTGCCGGGCTGGTCAAGAAGCCCGGCGACACCGCCCTGGTGACGCATGAAGCCATGCACATCGTGCCGGCTTGCAAGGGCGATGCGGCACCGGGCTGGCCGGTGGAGGACATCGCCAACTATGCGCGCGACCGCTACGGAGTCGACAACGCCGCTGGCGGCTGGGCGCTGCCTCCGGCAGTGAAACCCAGCGATCGATAACAGACCGGCTATCGCGTCACTGGCGCGTTCCTCATGGGAGGCGACAACGAGAGGACGGTATCGCCGGTTACGGAATTCTTCGTTTCATTTCACTCTTTGCTGCCATTCAGTGCCCTAAGGTCGCGCCAGGTTCATGGGAAACGACGCGCGTCGTGAAACTTGAGGAGATCACCATCCGCAAAGCAAGTGTACGCATCACTATTCGCGCGGCCCTCGCATTGACAATCGGCATGATCGCCACGACGTTAGCGACCCATGCAGTAGAGCCGAACGATGTTCTTGCCGCGGCGGGATGTCCGGGACTTGTCGCGAATATCACTCTTCAGGACTACGACGGCACACATCTGCTGCAGCTGTGTGTTGCTCCCGGAGGCTTCAGCATCAACGCCGGCGTGGTGACTCTCAGCGTTTACGACAATCAGTCCGACGGAATTTTCCACAATTCGTTTGAGTGACCCGCAGCGGCCGCGCGACAGGGCGCCCGCTGGACGCATCGCTCAAACCCATCGCTGAAGATCTGCCGGGAACGCGCCGCGAGCGGATCGGCAATGTTGAGGCCAGCGACGACGCATACGCCTTGACGAGCAATCCATCGATCGCATTGATCGCCGTACGCGCGACGGAAAAGCACTACGCCGGGGCGATCGATCCGCAGGCGAGAAGCAGTCAACGCCAGACGGCGCGGCGACCCGCCTCGCGTCACCGTTGTCCTTGCGCCTTCTTATGCTTGACGGATCATGCAGCCGATCGGTGTGACTTGAGCGAGCGCGCAATCAAGCCAATGCCGCCAAAAAGCAGCACTAGCATCACGAGGGTATTGAACAGGCTGGTGGGCTGAAAATAGATGCGCATATTGACGATGACGCCCGCCATCACTACCAGCAACCCAGCGATCAGCAGTAACCAGCCAACGACCGATCGCCCGTTGAAGAACAGCAGGCCGACCCCGACGATGAACGGAATCAGCGACACGCCGAAGGTGTCATGCCCCCACAGCGACCACGCGCCCCCGGTCACGACAACCTGATTCATCAGAAGCCAGCCGCCTACCACCGCGAGCGCGAAACCGAACAAGAACTGACCGACACCACCCGGCGTACCGCCGGCACCTGAAATCGCCACGAATCTGCTCCGCCAATCGATTCGCCTTTGTACGGGCAAGTTCGCAGCGGGTCAAACATCCGCGACTGTTCGGAAACTTGCCCGTTGCCGACGGGACGCCGTTGCATCGGCTCGATGTAACGCGGAGCCCGCCTACTGCATGTCGGAAGCTCAAGCACGAGATGGCTAGCGGACGAGCGGTTGAGACTTCCGTCGCATCCTTGAACATGAACGACCACCACGCAAGGTCCCACTATCGACGAGCCGCAAGCAACGCGATGTCGGCGCGGAACCGGTAACCGATCCTTTCGTACAACGCTTTCGCGCGATCGTTCTGATGACTCACATGCAAAAATGGAACACGCCCGCTGTCGAGAATGTCGTTGCTCAGGATCGCCGTCAGCCGCTGTGCGTATCCGCGGCCGGCGTAGTGCGGATGCGTGCAGATCGCGCTGATCTCCTGGTGTCCTTCGAAACCCATGCGCTCACCCGCCATCGCTGCGAGCATCCCGTCCACGTAGATGCCGAAGTAACGTCCCATCTCAATTGTGCGCGCGCGGAAATAGTGGGGATACACGAGCGCGGTCAAACCGAGCATGTCGGCAACCTGATCGCGCGACAGCTCGGTGATCGGTGGGCCATCGTTGACGAGCAGACGCAAGTCGCAGGTCATCTGCGCAATCATGGCGACCGGCTCGACGCTCCATGTTGACGGCAACCGCGGCGCGAGACCAACAAACAGGACGGATTCACCGGTGTCGACGAGGCTCGACAACTGTTCCACGGCGCCCGCGTCGGTCACATCCACCGCGACGAAAGGCGCTGCGTCCGCTGGATAACGCGCCGCATTTGCGGTCTTCCGCGCCAATGTCGAGTGCTTGCTGGTCAGGGATGCCCAGACAGGGTTGTCGAGAGGATGATTCATCGCAGGGCGGATGCGAACTCGTGCAAGGTGTTCGCCCCCTTATAGACCCTTGATGACAGCGCGTCACCGCAACCCCTCGCCGCCGCACTGGCGCGCGATGGAATCCCGAACAAGCGGGTACGTTGGCGCGGCTGGCCATTCAGCACGCATGATGGCGCAGCCGTCAACCTGCCCGCCGCGAGCGCGTGGCACTTGCGGCGGGCATTCCGCTTGAACGGCCCCTCAAGTTTTCATGCGACGTCGTCAGTCGCCGACGATACGCAGACCAAAGTACAGCGACGCGCTGTCGACGTACTGCGAGCGGCCATCGATGTTCAATCGCAGCGTGGTCTTGTGCTTGAAGAACTCTTTCGCCTGCGCGTTGCTCAAGCCCCAGTTGTTGACCAGTGCACTCTGACTGACGAGACCCGCAATGCAGACGGTCGAGTCGCGTGTGCGCTCGGTCAGCGCCAGGCCCGCGGGCAACGGTACTTCAAGGTGCTCGGACGAGGTCAGGCCCGTCAAAAGCTGGCCGCCGAACGGAACGCCGGTCGAAGGATCGATCAGCGACGGATCGTCCAGTACCGAATTTTCGACAGTGACGGACGGCGCATAGTTGAGATGCGCCACGACAGCCGTGGCCGTCGGGTTGTTGTAGGAAATCGTCAGCAGAGGTGAAAACCAGTAGCACAGCAACGAATGCGCCGACTTCGCCGGCAGTGTGATGTGTGCGATGTCCGAAAAGCTGAAGGACGTATACGCCGGCGACGGCGAGATCAACTGGCAATTGCCGGTGACGCCCGCGCAGTCGGTCTGGAGCTCGATCGATTCCGCAGCGAGGCCGAGCCAGTTCACGGCGCGGCCGAACGAATCGGCATCACCCACATCGGCGGCAGTCGGACCGGCTAGACCGGGAACCAGCAGCGATGGCGCGGCCGAACGCTGCGGAATGTCGGACGAGCGCGCAAGGTCACCTGCACCACGAACTGGCGACGCCGCGAATGTGCTGGTCGCGGCAAGTGAAGCAAGGATGCCGATGGTGATACGCAAAATCTGATTCATGTCGTGTCCTCTTCCTGGTTGATGACGCCGGCGCAAGGTACGGCACCGACATCCCCGTCGCCGTGACCAGCAACGCTGATGCAACGTGAACCAGTTCGCCTTTGCGGGATCGTCCGAACCTGTCGGCGCCCTGGACAGGCAGCAACTTCAGCCAATCAACCATTCATGCTTTGCGGTGGCGATTCGACAGGATGTCGAAACGAACCACCTGAAACATTCGCTCTAACGGCGTGCGGATCTGTGCAAACCGCGAGGCCGCATGGCAATTTTCGATGAGAGCCAGGCGTGCGCATGACGGCCAGCGCGACCTGCGCAGGCCTTACCAGATCAGATCGTCCGGCACCCGGAACTGCTTGTAGTGGTCGTCGTCATCGGTCGCCTGCGCATCAGCCGCCTCGCGACGCCCGTGATCGAGCACGATCGCGGCGGCATCGCGCGCATAGATTTTATCCGCCGCCGAACGTGGCACCAATTCGTAGCCCTGGTCGCATCGCGCGATGACCAGCGATCCATTTGCAAGTTGCTTGCGCAGCGCCTCGTTGACGAGCACGTTTCTGATCTTGTCTTCATCGGTGAAGCGATACGAGATCTCGCCTTCGCGCTTGATCTTGTTCGTCTCGACGATCTGCCTAACCTGCGCACGCAACTCATTCGCACGCGCCTGCGCATTGCGCTCCGCCGCGTGCGCGCGATCGCGTTCTGCACGCTCGGCCTGAAGGTGCGCCGCATTCACCTGCTCGGCATTCGGCGCCGGCGGCGCCTTGCCGTGGCGCTGCTTCGTCTGCTCACGCGCGACTTCCGCCACCTTGGACTTCTTGACCAGGCCGGCCTTGAGCAATTGATCCTGCAACGGGTTTCGCATGTGAAGAAGGGTCAGTATCTGAGTGGCGCGACGTGCAGCCTATCGCGCGCGCGCCATCGAGTACACCTTCGCATGACTGCG
>JBDSNK010000255.1:0-10410 GCA_039915385.1 Dokdonella sp. | reverse complement strand
TCGTAAGCCTGATGATGGGCGGCTGGTTCCTCGGCACTTCGTATTCGGAAGTGCTCGCCGCCGCACTCGGCAAGCTGTCGTCGATCGAAATACCCGAAGGCGAAACCTTGAACATCGCCGACGCGCTCGCGAAGTACGATCAGCTGTTCGTGTTCTCTGCGAAGATCGGAATTGCGAGCGGGTTGGTCGTGCTGGTGCTGACGCCTCTGATCAGGCGGTGGATGCATGGGGTAAAGTAGGGATTGGCGCGTCAGACGCCGCACTTCTCCCTCTCCCCTCCGGGGAAAGGTGAATGCCGCAACACGCCGCCGTTCCCCCTCTCCCCTCCGGGAAGAGGGTCGGGGTGAGGTGGCGACTGCATAACTTCGCTTCGTGCTCCCCTCACCCGCCGCGCTGCGTGCGTCGACCTCTCCCCGATGGGGAGAAGTGAATGCCGCAACACGCCGCCGTTCCCTGAGAAGTGAAATGCCGAAAGCATCGCGACTGAAATAGCTCCTACCAGGAAAGCCTGCCGCCGCTGTTGTGGGAGCGGCGGAAGCCGCGATGCTCCGATGCAATGCACATCGCGGCATGGCACCGAATCGGATTCTGGTCGATCGATCCCAAGAAGATGTAACGTCGGATCCAGAAAACGTGGGCACGTTCGGAACATATCAACTTGTACAGGATGCGAACCCACATGACCCAACAGCCGCTGACCAGTCAGATCGAGCACATCGTCGTGGTGATGTTCGAGAACCGTTCGTTCGACAATCTGTTGGGCGGACTCTATCCGTCGTCTGCCAGCTTCGATGGGCTGACGGGCAGCGAGACGAACCCGATCAATCCGTGCAGCCCGGGTTCGAGTTCCGTGCAGGTGTGGCAGGGCGCGTCGGGCATCGACACCATGATCATGCCGTTCCCGGATCCCAACGAAGATTTCATCGACATGACCCAGCAGCTATTTGGCTGCGACTGGTCCAGCGCGACCGGACCCGGCCCCTCGATGACCCCGACGATGGACGGCTTCGTATGGAACTACCTCACGGCCCCGGCACTGGGCGGTGTCAGTCCGAGCGCTGCGGACATCATGCAGTACTACGCCTGCGGCCCCGGCGGCAACATCCCCGTGACCTCCGCGCTCGCGGCCGCCTACACGGTCAGCGATCGGTGGTTCGCCTCGGGCCCGGTGCAGACCTTCCCGAATCGCATCTTCAACCATTGTGCGACGCCCGGAATCAAACTATTCGGCTCGGCGTATCTGAACGACTCCGACTACGAAACCGTCATCGCACTCGGCGGCGTCCACGATGCATCGATTTTCAGCACGCTCGACGACGCGCTCCCGAAACAGATCAACTGGAAAATCTACTACCAGGACGCAGCGGAAAAGCTCGGGTTCCCGGGCGGCATACTGTCGGCGCTGCTGATCAAGTATGTCCACGACGTCTACAAGGCCGACAATCAGACCCAGGTCGTTCAATACACAAAGTTCGCAGCCGATGTCGCTGGCGATACGCTTCCACCGTATTCCTTCATCGAGCCCCGCTATTTCGCAGCCGCGGACGGCCCGTCGCAAAGCAATCACCCGGGCAACGCGATCGAACCCCACAGCAGTGGAGACCCGACGGCCATCAGCGTCTGCGACGGCGAAGCGTTCCTCGCCGATATCTACACCACGCTGAGCTCGAATCAAACCGTGTTCGACAAGACGCTGCTCGTCGTGATCTACGACGAGCACGGCGGCCTGTACGACCATGTGCCGCCGCCCGCCGCTCCGTCGCCGTTCGAGAGCGGCGCAGTCAAAGGGTTCGACTATTCCAGGTACGGCGTGCGCGTCCCGTGCATCCTGATCAATCCCTACGTCAACCGCGCCGATGGCGTCGCGTACCGGCCACCGAGTTCCGGCAATCCGTTCGATCACACCACGCTCATACAGACGGTCATTCAACAGTTCGTGCCCAGCGACAAGTGGACCACTCTCACCCCTCGTGACGCGAACGCACCAGTGCTGGCGAACCTGATCAACCCGGGCAACACGGCGATTCTCAACGTAACCCTCCCTACGCTCACATGCCCTGCACCGCCGGTCTTTCCCGCCAGTTCCGATGAGGTGTTCAGCGCCAGACAGAAGCTGATGCAGGCGATCGTCAAGGCGCGGCAGGAGCGTGACGCGCTGGAGAAGAAGTGAGCTCGCCAGAGGGCGCGGGCGTGACAACCAAAGGCCTTGGCTCGAAAATCAACCTGAGCCTAATTCCTGCAATTCCCCGTCGACCCCAATTCCCGGTCTATAAATCAGGTCTCGATGACGACCTCTTGTGCAACTTCGATCTTCTGCTCTACCGCGCTGTATAGATCGATTTCAGTCTGCTGCGTTCGTATGGAAACGACCAGACCATAGCGCGCTGGTAGCTCATATCTTTCCAATGCAGTGCGAGTACGCCACCAACCTGCAGAGGGATAGACCGCGATAAAGCCCCGGCTCGCCAAGTCAGCGGCACTCCCTCGCCATACATCTTGATGCAAGCATCCACGATGACGCTGGCGCTCACCTAGGTACCAATCAGGATCTTTAGGGTTAACCGGGTCGCCGTCGTCTTCACGCTGTGCGGCGGCGTTGACGCGGGCGACAAAATCATCAGTGGAGGCATCGAGCGGACGCTGAATGTCGAAACGCAGACGATGCGACGGATAGTGAAACTTCGACGCGACGCCGCGCGCCGAAGGGTTCGGTTCGATGAAGTAAGACAGAGTGACGCGCATCTGCACTTGAGCATCTTGCAGCGCTTCCAATTCCTCTTTCGGCCACGGAAGGGCGTGCAAATTCATATCGCGGCTCACGACGCCTTTGCCTTTCACTTTTGCATACGGATGTACAACATCCTCAACTACCAGAGTAAGGGAGTTGCCGGCGCTCCAAAGTGCCTGCTCCAGATCGGGCACACCCCAACCACAATGGCGAATCAAGTGGACGTAGTCGCTCTTGCTGGGTTGCCCTGTTGGGGGAAGGTATGTGGCGCGCATGGCGTCAGTCCACTCAGCGGAATGGACCAGCAACGCGCGGATAGTCTCCGGACGCAGATGCGGATATACCGCCATGATCTGCGCGGCCATCCTTGCACATAGCGCCGATGCAGCGCTGGTCGCATTGCTGGTGGTGAACAATCGCTCGATCGGTTGGTGGTGGGTCGTGAGCAAATTGAGGCTCGACATCCCGACTGCACCATAGTCGTCCTTGGCGACGTTTCCGCCCTCCAGCACGACTTCTGGTTTCAACGGCCAAGCACTGTCCCAGGTTCTTGATGTTGTCGTAAAGGGGCTGAGCCCGCCTTCAGCCGCGACGGGAACAAGTGTCCCGTGGTTCTCCGTGTCGATCTTGCGCGTAAATGCGCCCACCGTAATTGCATTCCACGCTTGGCCAGGATCATGTATGAGATTGGTGGCAAGGCTGTTGGGATAGTCCATCCAAGCAGAGGCGTCGCGCGTATTACCGGCGGATAAGACGAAGAGACGCGCAAACTGACCGATACTATCAGGGTCGGCTGCGAGGCTATCGACAGCCGATGACCAAGACGAAGGACGTCCACGGTCTCGATAGTCCGATGCAGTAACGGCCGACGTAAACACCCGTGAGCGGCTGGGTGCTGCAATTTCGGGGCGCCCGACTGCCTCCGCGAATAAGTAGGCGTGATGCTTCGCATCGCCTTCATTGCCACCCTCGCCAAGCGTTAGCTTGACTGACTCCAAACGATGCGCGACTTCAATCGCGGAAGCCGACGCCAGGACATCGGTCAAATCGCCAAAAGCTGCCAAACCGGCGAGTCCCGTGCCGTGATTGGCCGTGTCATCCACGCCCCAAGCTGGTTCGACTGTATGCAGGTCAGCTGCATCCATGAGAGCTTCCAGCAATGGATGTCCTCGATTGACGCCGGAATCCAACAGACAAACGCGCGGAGTCGCATCGCCGTCCTCTGTCAGTCGGATTCTTTTCTGCAACTCGTCCATCCATTCCCGCTGCTCCCCAACGGCCATACCGTCGAAGAACTCAGCCGTGTCCTTGGCGCGGCGCAACTCAGCAACGCAGTTCAATGTCATCACGGAGCGTGTGAACTGCTCTCGTGAGCCATACATCAATAGCACCGTGCGCTCTGGAAAATTGACCTGTTCGTTGCTGACGGTACATTCAGCGAGCCTTGCCAACTTTTTGAAATCCTCGACAACACTTTCTCGTTGCCCCCGAACCGGAAGCCATACTTCCCACCAGAACGCTGTCGTGGGATCTTCGGGTAGCAAGTCTGGAGCGTCGGTCCACAATGCGCGCAGCTCGGCAGAACGGATCGCTTCGATAGTGTTCAGCAGATTGCGATGGTCGAGTGCCTTTCCATTCTTGTCCTTCTTCTCTTCAAGATACTCGGCAACATAATTCTCAAAGTGCGCTAGCTCTCCGTCCGGAACGAACACATTGGCAAATGTGTTAACACCATCCTGGCGCACGCTGAGCACCTCAATCTGCTTGCGTTCATTGCCAAGACTCTCGAAGGCCAGCTCTACACCAGGCTGACTCACAAACTGGATTTGCAGACCCAGGCCACTTTCCAGCCCCTGCAATCGCTGTGATTCGACCGCGGTGGCAGCTGCTGGCTTCAGCGCTTGCAGTTGGGCCTGCAATGTCTGCCCATGTGCCTGCCGCGGAAGGTCAGGGACATCCTTGGGTGGCCCGCCCTTCGGCGAGTGCGCCGTGAATTCAATGGACGTCGACGTGTCTTGGAGAACGAAATGCGGTCGCTTATCAGGTAGTTGGTCCGGCATGGCTCGGCACTATCTTCTTGTTGTTGGCCATCTTAGGACTGAGTTGCCGGCGCTCTTGAAGTGCCTGACCCAGCGCTTCCCATTTGACGCGTTGCTCGTCATGCATGATCGCTTCCTTAATGGCCTCATCGACAGCGCGACGGACTTCCGCGAAGCTCAACCCTTCAACGTTCTCGGTGATGGCTTTCATCGGGAATGACTTAGGTGCGAATTTCCCGAGCCTCGACCGAATGAGGTCTACAGCTTGAGACGCTGTAGGCAGGTGGTACTCGACCACGTCGTCGAAACGGCGAAATAGCGCGTAGTCAAGAATCTCGGCATGATTGGTCGCTGCGATGATGAGGCTGCTGGATTGATCGTGTTCGATCATCTGCAAGAAGCTATTCAATACACGGCGAATCTCACCGACGTCATTGGCGAGTCCCCGTTGTGAGCCGATGGCATCAAACTCGTCGAAGAAGTAAACGCCACGCACTTCCGAAATTGCGTCAAAAATCTGCCGAAGCTTGGCCGCGGTCTCACCCATGAACTTGGTGATAAGCGCATCCAGCCGCACTGAGAAGAGCGGGATGCTCAGCTCGCCGGCAAGCGCCGAAGCCGTCATGGTCTTACCCGTGCCGGGCGGTCCGACCAATAGCAGCTTACGCCGCGGCGACAGTCCATGTTCGCGAATACGTGCGAATAGGCGTTGCTCTTTCATGATGCGCTGGAGCTGCGCAGCTATGCGAGGATCGAGCACCATGTCAGCCAAGCGACTCTTGGGATAGGTGACGGTAAGCAGATTCGCCAACTCGCCACGCGGGCGAGCCAGTGGGACCAGCTTGCCGTGCTGCTCATCGGAAAAGGCGCGCGTCTTCGCCGCATCAATCATGTCACGCAACTCTTCCGCTAGCTTACCGTGCCCCACCTTTGCTTCGTGGGCCGCTACTTGCATGGCGACAGAGTAGAACTGCCGATCGTCCCTATCGATATGGGATTTCAACAGCGCTTTAAGTTGTTCTGCGCTAGCCATTTTGCTCACCTATCTGTATCGCCATGTTCGCCGGCTTGGCTAATGAAGCACGTGCTGACCGCATCAGCTTGCACGCAATTTTTTCGTCCATTGAGCCGAGATCTTCTTGTGCCGTCTCCCGTTCTCATTATTTGACTCAGACGCAAGCCTGAGGCCTACCTCAGAAGTTTACAACCTGTGAAATTTCAGCAAGAACTCATCGATAGCCGTTGCTGGCGTGAACCCCAGCAAGGAAAGCCCTCAACGTGGCGGAGTTCGCCGGAGATTTGGCTTTCCCATGTCTCATCCCTTGAGACTACCCCCTGCTCCAATACTCCCGTGCCGCAAGGCACAAGGTCGGTTGCCATAGGGGCACATCGGCCTGTCTGGAAGACCATCCAAGGAGTAGTGCATGACACAGAACATCATTTCCCTGAATCTCACCGATGCCCAGCTGCAGGCCGTGGACGCGGCGTTGACGGAGCTGGAGACGCAATTGAGCGGGCTCATTGCCTTGACGCTGCCGCAGAAGCGGTCGCTGCGGAAGATGGGGGAAAAGTCGGAGGCGTTTTGTCGTCAGGCGTTGCGGGTGCTGGAGCAGAATCCGCAGATGGCTCCTCCAAACGTGGTGGCGGCGGGTGCGATCGATGACCTGGTGGCCATTGATCGACTGCGTCCGCGTATGGTGCGGCTGTCGCGCCTCAGCGAACGGGCGTCGGATACGGATATCGCGCTGGGCAGTGATGTGATGTCGACGTCGCTGCAGGTGTATGGGCTGCTCAAGCTCACCGGTGGCAGCGAGGGCCTGGAATCGTTGCGCAGGGATCTCGGCACGCGGTTCGCGCGGTCTGCGAAACCGGTGGAGGCCAAGGCCGCATAGCCCGTCATTCGGATTCTTCCAACGCAAGAACCCGAAGCCGCAGCAATGCGGCTTTTTTGTTGCCTGTCGATGGCTTTTGATGCGGCCACGACTGCTCTGTACTTGTGCATCACCGACGCGGATTCGACCGCGACTGCGGCGGATGCTCGCTTGGACACTTCCCTACTCAACTGCGCATGAATTTCATCCGGCATTGGGTAGTTTTCATACCGATGGCGACTGCATTTCAGTCGATGTCGGATACCGGACTACCCGGCATCGACTGAAATCCGGCCACGCGTGGCTGCAGTGCAGTGGCGCGCGCATGGAAAGGATGTGCGGTCGGGATGAAATGTAGCGGCGTGTGCAGGAAATAGTTGCATCGATAACTGGAAGACGGTCGCGGTCGATGAAAAAGCAGTCTGACGAGAGTGGAAGATGGTCGTTCGAGCAACGCGGCCGATGTCGCTCTCATCTTCACGGGTTTCGATTGCACGGAAAGGCTGCTGGTTGCACTGGCGCCGGGTCGGATGCCAGTGCTCACGCATCAGCGGCGTACAACGCTCCCCGTTAGACGAACCTGTGTTCTATGGGCCCCCTATCGGCGGCGACGCTTGCGCTCGGCAATGGGCTTCATTGGCAGGTGAACGCGTTGGCGCTGGCTGTCGGCGTTGGCTGGCACAGATCCGGCCAGCCATCGCGTTTCCAGTAGTCGACCATGCCCATGCGATGGGCGAAGCCCTGGAACGCAGGATCCTGGCGCGCCTGGCGTCACCAGGCTTCCGGCTGCCACAGCCAGTTGAAATAGCCGTCTGAAAGTCCGGATTTGCTCGAGTGATTGCCGCCACAGCGTCCAGCGTGATTTGAAGAATGCGTGACTGCGCGCAATGCAGTGGCGACGACGAGGAATGGATGCATACGCCATTGCGCTGTCATCGCCGCCGGACAGTATCCAACCGCATGCGACCGTCGGGCACGCGGGCGTAACCGCAGCGCCCCCGAAGGGGTCATCGTGTAAAATCGACGGGCTTGGCTTCGGCCACAATGAATGAAGAACGCTGACATGATCTGGAATTTCACTCGGAAGATTGCATTGGCCGCAGCGTTGCTGAGCGCAAACGCGATGGCCGCAGATGGCGACCTCGACCTGTCCTTCGGGGTAGGCGGGCTCACGCGCGCGGGCGTAAGTGACGCCGAGGGCAGCATTCTAGCCAGCGTCGTCCAGGGCGATGGAAAAATAGTCACCTGCGATACGCATGGTTTCCTTGGACCGACAGCCTATGACTTCTTCGTCGCTCGATTCAATGCCAACGGAACGCCGGATTCGACCTTTGGCGTGAACGGAACGACATCGATCGATTTCGGAGCGAAGGACTATTGCGCCGGCGTCGTCGTTCAACCTGACGGCAAGGTCGTCGTCGGGGGCACCAAATACATCGAGCAGGCGTTTGGCAACGGATACGCGATGTTCGCCGCTGCCCGACTCAACGTCGACGGCACCCTCGACTCCACCTTCGGCGGTGGGACCGGCAAGGCAACCGTCGAATTCGAGGCGGGCAGCAGTGGTGCCGCGGGCATCGCCTTGCAATCGGACGGAAGGATCATTTTGGCGGGACGTGCGAAAGTGGGCGAGCCCGACTACGAAATGGACTTCGCTGTCGTCCGACTGATGCCCAATGGTTCGCTCGATTCTGGTTTCGGCATGGCCGGCAAGGCGACCGTCGGCTTCCACGACAACACGTCCTTCGACTATGCGACGAGCGTTGCGGTGGATCGGCAGGGTCGCATCGTCCTTGTGGGTGCCGCGAACGGCGGCACCGGAGCTGCACGTTTTCTCGGCGATGGAACGATCGATACAGATTTTGGCGATAACGGCGTGGTGATTCTTGGGATCGCCGATGCGCGCAGGGTGGCCTTGCAGCGGGACGGCAAAATCCTCGTTGCGGGCGATATCTCCGTCATCAGCGGTGGCTTGATCACCGATTCGAATGCCGCAGTTCTGCGCCTGCTCGACAATGGCGCCCCCGATTCGACCTTCGGTACGTCAGGTATCACCGAAGTGCCGTTCAATCTTGGCGCGAGCGATCCGGGGCGGGACTGGGCCAGCGATGTGGTCGAGCAGAGCGATGGAAAGCTCGTACTCGTCGGTGCTGCACTTCATGGCGACACCAACTATACAAAGGCAGTGGCGGCACGCCTCGACACTGCAGGCGCGCTGGACACTTCTTTCGGAGACGGCGGCAAAGCCGTATTCGGGTTCGGTCTTTCTGCGCTGGATTCGCAATCGTTCGATGCCGTGAAACTGGTCGACGGCCGCATCATTGCGGCAGGATTTGCGACCGTGAGCGATACCTCCGAGTACGCATTGGACGACATTGTCGTGCGGCTGCAGAATGATCTTATCTTCGCGCACGGCTTCGAGTGAATGACCATTGCGGGCGAATGCGATCGAAAGTGGGTCGATGCCCCTTCCAATTTTGATCTACCTCTGGCGTAAACCAAGTGTCAGCGTAAGGAGTGAAGGCAGTAGGGAAGGAGTGGTCGCCCTGACCGCGACCGTCATTCCGAGTCGCTCCCGATCTGATGGAACCCGGGCTCAAGACGTAAGCGTCGAGATCCCGGCATTGCGCTAAGCTGGGTTCATCGCATGGTCTCGGGGGACAGGCATGAACGCAACGCGGCGGATGCCGTTGAGCCGACGCTCCTTCATCGGTGGGCTTGCAATGCTGCCGGTGTTCCTGTCGCAAGCCCTCGCCGACGAGGCGCTGCCGCCGTCGCAGGCATTTCGCCGGGTGCCGCCGCCGGTCACATCGGCCGATCAGATTCTCAACGTGATGCAATTCGAGGCGCTTGCGCGCGAGGCGCTGCCGCCCGCGCACTTTGGCTACATCGCGACCGGTGCGGACGACGACCTTACCGTGGCGCGCAATCATGACGCGTACTCGCACTACGAAATTCGCGCACATCGCTTCACCGACCTCAGTCATCTCGACCTGTCGGGTTCGGTCTACGGCGTGCAGTGGCCGAGTCCGATCTATCTGTCAGCAGTATCGGCCATGCGCGCGTTTCATGCCGACGCGGAAATTGGCGTGACGCGTGCGGCGCCACTGTGGCAGCAGCTATATCCAACCAATGACTGGGCGGTGACGGCAGCCATCGTGCGCCGCGCCGAGAGCGCCCGTTGCAGCGCGATCGTGCTCCGTGCGCAGGCGCGTGCCCGTCTTCGTCGACGGCGGCATCCGCCGCGGCACCGACGTGTTCAAGGCGCTGGCTCTGGGCGCGACCGCGGTTGGCATCGGCCGACCGCAGGCGTGGGGACTCGCGTCATTTGGTCAGCCCGGTGTCGAATCGGTGATCGACATCTTCAACCGCGAACTCGCAACGATCAGGCGTCAGGCGGGAACGGCAGCGATCGAGAGCATTACGAGTGCGCATGTGATTCGGTCGGCTTCGGGATGACTCGGCTGGGGCCCATCGCTTCGTGTTCCCCTCACCCGCCGCGCCATGCGCGTCGACCTTTCCTCGATGGGGAGAGGTGAAAAAACATCGCGGCTGCATGCCTCCACGTCAAGAAGCCTGCTGAAGTCGACACCATCCCCACCTAAATCCTCCCCTTGAAGGGGAGGACTTCAACATCAAGCTGCCGCAGCAATCCCGCGCAGCTGCCGGAAGGAAACCAGGCGCTTGCTCGCTTCGTCCCACAACACCAGGCGCGCGCATTTCAGGCTCTGCCACAGCGTGAGGTGGCCGACGTCGCGCAACTCGGGGAAGT
>JBDSNK010000232.1:0-3037 GCA_039915385.1 Dokdonella sp. | reverse complement strand
ACGGAATTATCGAGATGGCAGACGAACGTGGACCGCGGGGTCGTGATCGCAACCGCGAAGAGATCGACGATGGCATGGTCGAAAAACTGGTCGCGGTCAATCGCGTCAGCAAGACGGTCAAGGGTGGTCGCCAGTTCACCTTCACCGCATTGACGGTGGTGGGCGACGGCGACGGCAAAGTTGGCTTCGGTTATGGCAAGGCGCGCGAAGTGCCGGTCGCCATCCAGAAGTCGATGGAGCAGGCGCGTCGCGGCATGATGAAAGTTGAACTGAACAACGGCACGTTGTGGCATGCGGTCAAGTCCGGCCACGGCGCGGCGCGCGTGTTCATGATGCCTGCATCCGAAGGTACCGGCGTCATCGCCGGTGGCGCGATGCGTGCCGTGCTGGAAGCGGTCGGCGTCAAGAACGTTCTGGCCAAGGCGGTGGGTTCACGCAATCCGATCAATCTGGTGCGCGCCACGTTGCGCGGCCTGAGCGAGATGCATTCGCCCGCCACGATTGCTGCCAAGCGCGGCAAGAAGGTCGAGGATCTTAACCATGCCTAAGAATAAAAAAACCGGCGACGCCAGCAAGAGCGGCACCGTCAAAGTCCGTCTGGTCAAAGGCCTGCGCGGTGCCAAGGGCATCCATCGCCTGTCGGTGAAAGCGCTCGGGCTGGGCAAGTTGAACAGCGTGCGCGAGCTGAAAGACAGCCCGCAAGTGCGCGGTCTGATCAACACCGTGCATTACCTGGTTCGAGTCGAGGAATAAGCCCATGAAGATGAACACACTCAGCCCCGCCGATGGCGCGCGCCAAGAGCGCAAGCGCGTCGGTCGTGGCATTGGTTCGGGCCTCGGCAAGACCTGCGGCCGTGGCCACAAAGGCTCGTTCGCACGCAGCGGCAAAGGCAAGATCAAGGCCGGTTTCGAAGGCGGCCAGATGCCGATGCAGCGTCGCCTGCCGAAGATCGGCTTCCGTTCCAAGCGCGCGCTCGATGTTGCCGAAGTGCTGCTGTACCAGCTGGACAAGCTCGATGCCGGCACCGTGGACTTTGCCGCGCTGCGGGCCGCCAAGCTGGTGCCCACCAGCGCCAAGCAGGCGAAGATCGTCAAGCGTGGCGAGATCAGCAAGAAGTTCGTATTGATTGGACTGTTGGCCACTGCCGGCGCGAAGACGGCGATTGAAGCTGCGGGTGGCTCGTTCAAGCCTGCTGAAGCCAAGTCGGCCGTGGGCAAGGAGTAAGCGGCGCATGGCGCAGGGCGGCAATGCAGCCAAGGTAGGCGGGCTCGGCAAATTCACCGAGCTTCGCCAGCGCTTGCTGTTTGTGGTTGGCGCACTGATCGTCTATCGCCTGGGCTGCTACATCCCGGTGCCTGGCGTGAATCCCCAAGCCATGCTTCAGCTGATGGAAGCCCAGAAGGGCACCATCGTGGACATGTTCAACATGTTCTCTGGTGGCGCGCTGCAGCGCTTCAGTCTGTTCGCGTTGAATGTCGTTCCTTACATCTCCGCGTCGATCATCATCCAGTTGCTGGTGCAGATCCTGCCCAGCCTGAAAGCAATCCAGAAAGAAGGCGAATCCGGCCGTCGCAAGATCACCCAATGGTCGCGCATCGGGGCGATTCCGCTGGCTGTGTTCCAGTCGGCCGGTATTGCGATCGCGCTGCAGAATTCAGGCGCGACCAAGGGAATTCCCGTGGTCTATTCGCCCGGCATGGGGTTTGTGTTGACTGCTGTGATCGCCTTGACAGCGGCCACGATGTTCCTGATGTGGGTGGGTGAGCAGATCACCGAGCGCGGCGTGGGCAACGGCGTATCGCTGATCATCTTCGCCGGTATCGTTTCGGGCTTGCCCGGTGCAACGCTGGGCACGCTGGAACAGGCGCGCAATGGCGACATCACTCCGCTCGCGGTGATCGCGATCGCGGCGGTGGTGTTGCTTGCGACGTACTTCGTCGTCTTCGTTGAAAGCGGACAACGACGGGTTACGGTCAATTATGCGCGTCGCCAGGGCGGTCGTAGCGCGTACATGAACCAGTCCTCATTCCTGCCGCTGAAGCTCAACATGTCAGGCGTCATCCCGCCAATCTTTGCCTCGTCGATCATCATGTTTCCCGCCACGGCGACCACATGGTTCAGTCAGACAGGCAGTTCGGGATTCCAGACGACGATGCAGAAAATCACGCAGGCATTGTCGCCGGGTGAGCCGCTGCACCTGATCCTTTATGGGGCATTAATTGCTGGCTTTACGTTCTTCTATACCGCGCTGGTCTTCAACTCGCAGGAAACCGCCGACAATCTCAAGAAATCGGGCGCACTGATTCCGGGAATCCGTCCGGGCAAGGCGACGGCGGACTATGTCGACGCAGTCCTGACGCGTTTGACTGCAGCCGGCGCTGTCTATCTCGTACTGGTCTGCCTGCTGCCCGAAGTCATGCGTTCCAAGCTCGGCACGTCGTTCCATTTCGGCGGGACGTCGCTGCTGATCGTCGTGGTCGTGGTGATGGACTTCATTGCGCAGATCCAGGCCCACCTGATGTCGCATCAGTACGAAAGCCTGTTGAAGAAGGCGAACCTGAAAGGCGGATCACGCGGGTTGTCTCGCGGCTAAGCTTTTTTTGAAGTTTCGATAGGCGTTGACCATCGTTGCCGATGGATCAACGACAAGATGGGCGACCCGCGCGACGGTCTTGCGCGCGGGTGGGTCGGGACCATTCCGCGCGCAAGAGTAGTGCGCGGGGCAGGGCAGGGCAGTTTCCGCGCAAGCGGTGACCTCCCGGCCCTGCCAGTCCGGACCCATCGCCGGAGCATGGGCACACTCCCCATGCCGGGTTCCAGGTGCCTTGGCACTTGGGGCTTCCTAGTACTACAAGATCCTGTTAAAATTCCGGGTTCACTTCGCCAAGCTCACCCCTTGGCTGCCTCATTACAGTTGGAGAATCGCGTTATGGCGCGTATTGCGGGCGTCAACCTGCCTGCCCAGAAACATGCCTGGGTCGGGTTGCAAAGCATTTTCGGCATTGGCCGTACCCGTTCCAAGCAGGTTTGCGAAGC
>JBDSNK010000231.1:0-6656 GCA_039915385.1 Dokdonella sp. | reverse complement strand
GCTCTGTACCTGACGCGGGTCGATGCGCACGGTGCCGGTATCGGCGCCCGCGGTGTCGGCAAGCTTGGGCACCAGTTGCATGTCCATGTAAGGCGACTTGCCCGGATGGTCGAAGTGCTGTTGCGGCACCATCGGGTCGTACCAGTACAACGCCTTCTTGTCGGTGGCGGCGTCGCCGGTGGACACTGCAGCGATCGGTGCCATCGTCCGCCGGTGCATCACCAGCCAGGTCAAGAGAATGCCGGCGGCAAATGCACCGAGCACAATGAAAATGGGAGTCCAACGGCGCATGGCTCAGTTCTCCTCGGGAAAAGCGAAATGCAGCGCGGCCCACGACTGGCCGAGCGTGTCGAGGAGGTCCGTGTAGGCGATGCGTTGCTCGACCGCCTTGTCGAGCGCCGTGAGTGACGCCTGCAGGTCGCCCCGACCGCCGCGGTACGCGGCGAGACTGGCGTCGGCGCGGTCGTCGGCCAGCGGAAGGATTTCGTGTTCGTAACGGTGCGCACGATCGATCGCGCTGCGCCAGGCAGCGAGTGTCTTGCGAATCTCCGCGGTATGCATGCGGCGAGCGTCTTCGCGTTCGGCTTCGATCTGCGCGACCGCCGCTTCCTTCGATGCGATCGTCGGGTCTTGCCGTGAAGCGGCGAAGAGAGGCAGAGGCACGCGAACCACCATGGAGATCAAGTTCGAATAGGTCGGCCCGCGTTGCGCATAGCCCAATTCGAATGACCAGTCAGGATGCTTCTCGACGCGAGCCAGAGCGACCTCTGCATTTGCCATCTGTTCCGACGCGTCGTACGCAAGGAGCTCGCGATGCTGGCCAATGTGGGTGATCAACGCGTCCGCATCGATGCCGAGGAGGGTCCAGTCGGTGGCGTCGCCGAGTGGTCGATCAGCTGCGTCCGGCAGCCACCGTGCGAATTGTGCTTTCGCTTCTTCCACGGCTTGTTCGGATTGACTGATGCGATCGTCCAGACTGACCTGCGCCAACTTCGCGGCTATCGCGTCCGCCGCTGAGCCACGTCCGGCGCTCAACGCCGCCGTAGCGGCAGCAATCTGGGCTTCGGCGCGCGGGCGAAGCGTCTGCAGCAGTATTAGGCGCTGCTCCGCGGTCTTTCTTGCGATCCACGCGCGGGCCGTCGCTTCGCGAACGCTCAGGCGCTCGTTGGTCAGCAGTGCCTGCTCACGAGCGGCACCGGCTTCGGCTCGCTCGGTGCGCAAGCGACGTTTCTCTCGACGAGGAAACTGCTGCTCGATGCCGACATGACGGGTCGTCATCGAGTCGCGCGTCAGGCTGAATGCATCGCTGGTCGACACGGGAAGACTGTCGATGCCGACGACGAGTTGGGGGTCCGGCAGTTGGCCGGCCGGCCCAATGGCATGCTCGGCGGCTTCGAACGCGGCCTGTCGCGCGTCGAGCGCGGGAGCGTGCATCTCGGCCATGTGGACCGCCGCGTCCAGACTGAGCGGCGTCGTCTCGTCCGCAATCGTCGACGCCGGGGACGGCACCACGATCAGCAGGCCGAGGACAAATACAAGGCATCGCGGCCGACTGCTGCCGACGTTGCGCGCAAACGCAAAAAACTGGAAGGACATGGAAACTCCGAGCATACGGACACGAACGTGCCGCGCAACGCGCGGCGCCACGAGCGTCGCGGTCGGAGCCTAGATCTGGAAGGTGCAGTGCTGGATGGTCAGCGGCGGAGATGCCGCTCGCGCGACGATTTCGCGCAACAACGCGTCGCCTTGCGGTGCGCGGACGTGTGTGAACTCGCGCAGCCACGTCGTAGCTGGCAACAGGGCAGGGGGTACTGACGGTGACGCGCCATGATCGACCGAGGCGACGGTCGGGCTGCAGTGTTGCTCGCAGCGCACGGGATCTGAAGCATTGCGTGGATGGCAAGGTGGAGAAACGGATGAATGACTCGTCGCCATGCTGCCGAATGCCAGAGGGCAGATATACGTCGCCATCGCGAGCTGCTGAAACAGCAGCCCGAGCAGCGCGAGGAGCGCAATGCAGCGGCGGTGGCGGTGGCGAAGCGGCATCGTCAAATGGATAGCAATGGTTCAGTGGAGACCGGTCGGGTCAAGCGCAGCTTACGCTTTCCCAGCGTTCGGCGCGCGAGCCAGGCGTACGGTTCATTCGAGCGAATCGGCGCATATCACGTCGATCGGTACGTGCTCATCGGCGGCAGCGAAGCGCATGCCGAACGTTTGCCAGTGTGCAGCCGGTTCGACGCACGGGAGCCGTCCTCGGCCGCGTTGCGCATCGAGCCGTTGAGCTGCCGGGCAACGACCGACTTGCGCGCTCGTCGACATGCGCGATTTCACGATAGCACCGGGCCAATCGAAGCGCGGGGACACAGACGCTGGGTTATGTGTTGAGTGCGGAAGACGGAGCGGAGGCGCCGAAAGGAATGTCTTGCGCCGGCACGCGGCACGAGTCCTCCAGGCCTGGTTCTTGAATCAATGCGCAAGACGGGGTCGCGTTCACGTGTGGCAAGAATGTCAGTGAACCTCACCCTGTTCTTGCATATACTTCCTGCGCTCGAACCTTGTCAGTCACTAGGCTCACGCGTATGGCCGGACCGTCGCTCGTCATGTTCATCCGTCACGGAGAAAAGCCACCGTTGGGTGGTGGACCGCCAGCCGGCATCACGACCGACGGTGCCGTCGACGAACACTCTCTTACCGTGCGCGGATGGACGCGCGCGGGTGCCCTGATTGGCTTCTTCGCGTCTGCACATGACGGCGTTGAACGTCCGACAAAGATCTTCGCCGCGGGCGTAAACGATGTGACCGGACGCCACGGTCGCCGAGCATCCGAGACGGTGACACCGCTCGCACAGGCCAGCGGCATTCCCCTTGATACGTCGTTTGCAGTTGGCGACGAAGCGGATGTCGTCAACGCGATTCTGCGCGAGCAGGGCGTGGTGCTGGTGTCATGGGAGCACCACAACATCCGTCGAATTGTCCTGGGTATTGGTGTCCCGGACTTCGCGCGCGACTGGCCTGACGCGCGTTTCGATCTCGTATGGCTCTGCCGTATGACAAGCGGTGGGTATGCATTCTCGGAGATTGGACAGAACCTGCTCGGCGGAGACGCTCCTCCGTAATGCCCACTCCGTAGGAGACTTCCCGTCAACTCCAGCCGCATGATGCTTTTGCACAGAGCGTTCACACCACTGCTGGTCGAGGTGTTGTCTTGATGATGCATGGTGCGTACTGCGTGTCCGTGCTGCGCGGGTACAACAAATGTCAGACTGCAATCCGTAACCGGTCTTGTTGAGCCGATGTTGCCGACGCGGACCTCTGTAGAAACCGCACCCGAAGACTTCGTTCATTCGTCGGACTGTCCGAAAAACCGGAGTCGCGATATGAGGAATGATCGCTTCGCCAAAGCGCGGCAAATGCGAAGAGCTGGGAAAGGCGTCTGGTCGCAGAATAAGGGACGGCTTTACTTGAAACACAAAAGGGCAGCCAAGCTGCCCTTTTACTCGCCGCAAACCTGCACTCAGGCTCTGCGGGGAAGCATCAGCGTCTCTGATCGCGTGCCTTGTCGCTTGCCTTCCCCACTTCCTTCTGGATTTTGCCCAGATTTTTCTCGATGTTGCCGGCCAATTCCTTCGTGGTGTTGCCGGTTACCTTGCCGACGGCTTCTTTCACGGCGCCCTTGATCTCGTGCTTGGTACCTTCGGTACGATTCTTGTCCATGACATGTCTCCGGCTGCAGGATTGCAGCGCGGTATCACGTTAAGTCTGGAGGCGTGACGTGATCGTGAATCAATGGCGGTGCGTTCGAACGCCATTCAGCACCGAGCGTCGTCCCACGCAGGAATTTCTAGCAAAATGAGTCGGGCCAATTTTTTCGCGGACAAATGAACCTGCGCCCATTTTCTTCCCCGTCCCTGCAGTTCGCCCCTAGTGGCCCGGCTGATACTGACGTTCGCTGTGCCCCTGGAGCTGCTCAGGCCAGAAGTACACCGTGCGCAGATTGCCGCTGGTATAGCGCTCGGCTTCGTCGTTGAAATGCTTCGAGTCGGGATGGCCGCTTTCGCCGCCAGCAGTGATCGCACGCGCGCTCACCTTTGGACCAAACTCGACCGCGGCGACAAAGCTGTTGCCACCGGTACCGTAGTAGCGTTTGGTGCCCGGCCAGCGGTGCGCGCCGAACGAGGCGAGCGAACCCCAGCGTGACGAAGTGAACGGCACCGGGATGCTCGGCTTGCTGTCGTCAAAGCTCTGCTCGATGGCATCGTCGATGCGCTGGAAGCGGTTGATCTCGCCCCACGGCACGCCCCAGCTGCCGAAGTCCAAGGTCAAACGGTCAGACGCTTCGACCAGTGCGTTGAGCCGCGCCTTCGCGCCGGACTTTTCTGCCATCACGTCGTAGATCGTCAGGCCTTCGGCCGTGTCGGCCTTGCTGACTTCGTCCCACAAGGCATCGCCCCAGAACACCGCCAATGAGGTCGGCATCGAGGCGATGCCCCAGCGATAGTCCCAATCGCGCAGCATCTGGATCTGGCCTGCGATCTTGCTGCGCAGTGGATCATCGCCGCTCAATGCGTCGTAGTCGGCAATCAGGATCGGCAGTTGACGTTCGAACGCGGGCAGATAGGAATCGAACGCGGTGGTGATCAGCGAGGGCAGGGTGACGTTCTTGATGTCGGTGAGCAGGCGGATCGCATGCAGGCCGCGCGGATTCTCGCTGACGGTATCCATGTAGCGCGGGAAGTCGGCCTTCTTCGGACTGTTCGCACCCGCCGCGGACCACGGCCCGTTATTCGTGTTGAAGGTCCAGCCGTTCGGCGGGTTGACCACCTGTGGCAACTGGTCGAGTGCAGTCAGTCCCTGCCAGTCGGTGGCTGGATTGCTGCCATCGACGGGCTTGCTGTAATCGAAGCGATTGTCGCGTTTGGGGACGAACTGCGGCATCAGCATCGCGATCTCACCCTTGTCGTCGGCGAACAACGTGTTGTTGGACGAATTGGCCTTGAGCCCGGCGACTTTCATGTAGCCGGCAAGATCATTGGTCTTTGTGCGCAGCCAGCTTTGCTCCAGCGCGGGGATCGGCTTGTTCATCAGCGCTTCGGCGATCCACTGGCCGTCGAGCGCGCGCACGATCGGGCCGTGATGAGTGAAATATGCCGCGAAAGTTCGCTGCGCCATCGAACCATCCGGCGCTCGATACGACAAGGTGATCTGGCGCGAAGTGACCGGCCGCAGTTCCTTGCCATAGCGATAGAACGGCTTGTCGTCCTTGCGCACGATGGTTTCGGCGAACTCGTCGACCACGTCGACACCGGTCGAGGTGTGCATCCATCCCACGTGCGGATTGAAACCCTGATAGACGAAGAACTGGCCCCAGGTCACTGCGCCGTAGGCATCGAGGCCTTCGTCGCTGGACATCTGCAATTCGGAGCGGAAGAAGAACGACGTGTGTGGATTGATCAACAACAATGCATGGCCATCAACGGTGAGCTTGGGTGCGATCGCGATGCCGTTGGAGCCGGTCGGCTCGATCCAGCTCGGCTGCGTTTGCACCTGAGTCAGCGGGGTATCGGTCGAGGCGCCATAGAACGCCTGCAGCGGTTTGAGTTTCACGCGCTCGATGTCGCCGCCGATACTGCCTTCAGTGAATGACAGCACCATCCACGGTTCGAAGTGGGTGATGACGCGCGGATGGACGCCTTCGTGCGTGGCAAGGTAATAGTTGAGCCCGTCGGCCCAGCTGTCCATCAATGCACGTAGCCAGCGCGGGCTCTGCGCATACAGTTCTTTCAACGCGACCGGATCAATGAACAATTGTTGGCGCAGGTCCTGCCACAGCGCGGAACGATCTGCGTCCCTCGCCTCGGCGAGGCGGCCGAGCGATACCAGGTAGTTGGTCTCCACGCGATTGAAGTCGTCTTCAGCCTGCGTGTAAGCCATGCCGAACACGGCATCAGCGTCGGTCTTGCCGTGGACGTGGGCAATACCCCAGTCATCGCGGGTGATGGTCACCGCCTGTGCCGCGCGCTGCCAGCGCGTCTGTTCGGGTGTGCCGGCTTCCGCGGCGCTGCTCAAGACGAGGCCAAGCAGGCTGGCCGTCGCGATACCGCGACGAACCTGATTCCGACCCCGGGTGCTCGCAGCCAGCCCGATCAATCCGCGAAGAATCTGCATGGTCATCGGCTGCCTCTTGGTGCGTGGAAATGTCGCACTAGCGTAGCGTAGCGTAGCGGATACGGGTTGGGTGCGAGTTTGCGAGTGGTGCCTTGCGTGCCGCGCTCCAGGCAGTTCCGAAATCAGGCGGGGAGCTTCGCACTATAGAAACACCAACTGGACCCCTGCCTCGGCTTTCCAGCACTCGCAGCTGCCGCCGAATCCCGCCTGACTTGCCGCCGCCGACTCGGGGTGAGACGATCGCGCAGACGCCCAAGCAACTTTGCGCTAAGGCTGCGGGATTAGGTTGCTGGAATATACGGCGCCAGAGGCGCAACCTGTTGATTTGTGGAAGAAGTAGTCTGAAGCGAAACGCCGAAAAATCGGATTAGGCTGCAGGAATACATCTCACTTCGCAACCGAATAGTAGTTGGGTAGCATGAAAAAGGGATTTCGAATTGCAGGTTTTCTTTGGGCGCTCGCTGGATTCGTGCTTTTGGCATGGTCCCTAT
>JBDSNK010000201.1:0-18293 GCA_039915385.1 Dokdonella sp. | reverse complement strand
GGGGTTTGATCACAGTCAGCACCGGATGCTCAGGCGACAAGATCTGGATTGCAATCGCTGACGACGGGGAGGGCATTCCCGAAGACGTCCTTCCACGCATTTTCGAACCGTTCTTCACGACCAAGCCCGTTGGAAGCGGGACCGGGTTGGGGCTGGCAATCTCTTACGGGATTGTGGTCAAGCATAACGGCAAAATTGAAGTCACGAGTGTCCCCGGGCAAGGTACTCTGTTTCGCATTGAGCTACCCACAGAGCAACCAAGCAGGCTTATCTAATACTGGAACCTTTATGTATCGCATCCTGATGGTTGATGATGAGCCGAATATTCTCACTTCACTTCGTCGCTGTCTCGCGAGGATTGACGTCTCCCTGCTTGACGGAGAGGCGCTCAAAGTTGAGACGTTCACGTCTCCCGAAGCGGCTATTGAGCGTTGCGAAGAGCAAGAGTTCGATCTCGTGATGAGCGACTATCGTATGCCATCAATGAGCGGCGTCGAGTTCCTGACACGTTTGATGGTGATTCAGCCGATGGCTCCACGCATCATCATCTCCGGGTACGCCGATCGCGACGCGATCATTGCTGCCGTGAATGAAGCTCATTTGACGCGATTTATCGAGAAGCCATGGGACGAGGAGGTACTGCATCGTGCGGTGTCCACTATTCTCGGCGCCGCCGGCCACCGGACGGTTAAATCGGCAGCAGGGTATGTCGGCGCGCATCCGGACAGGCATCTGCAACTCTTGGAAGAAGATTGCCCCGGCATCACGCATATCGACTTTGCCGAGAACGGCGGCATCTTTATTGACGAGGATGGCGTTGACTGATGTGATCCGCAACAGGCATACGATGGATGGCTTGAGTCAGTCTGACGAGGTGTGACTGCAGTTGAGGCCCTCCATTGACCGGCACGCGCGCTTCTCCGAAGAAGCATTGACGGTCGACCTGCGCAGGTCCTGGCTCATACAACTTGTACGTGGCTGGAATCTTAGGCGTTGGCAATGTCGACATGGGCAATCGGCAGACGAATCGTAAAGGTTGTGCCTTCGCCGAGCTCGCTTGCGACCTCGATGGTGCCGGCGTGTTTCTGGATAATGCTGTACGACACAGACAAGCCCAAGCCCGTACCCGTGCCGACGGGTTTGGTGGTGAAAAACGGCTCGAAGATCCTGTTCACGTGGCTTGGATCGATACCGCTCCCGGTGTCGCCGATGCTTATCCACACGTGTTCGTGCTCGCGTCCAGTGCGGATGGTGATCGTGCCTTGCCGCTCGGTAGCATGACCGGCATTGACCAGAAGATTCAGGAACACTTGTTTGAGCTGGAAGGGCAGGCACTGGACCGGAGGAAGGTCGCCATATTCCTTGACCAATTCTCCCTTGTATTTCAGCTCATGCCAAACGACGTTAAGCGTGCTGTCGATGCAGTCGTGAATATCTGCCTCCATCCACTCGGCTTCATCGACGTGAGAGAAGTCCTTGAGGTCCTTGACGATTTTCTCCACACGGGTGACGCCCTCGACCGATTCGGCCAGCAGGTTGAGAATGTCCTCGCGTATGTAGTCCAGTTGGATCGTTTGTTTGAGAGCCTGCACGCTTGCCCATTGCGGCGGTGCATTCGGCGGCGTTTTTTCCAGCGTCTCGTAGGCTTGCAGCACAGAAAGGATTTCCTGCACATAGCCAGTCAGACTGGTCAGATTGGAACGCACATAGCCGATGGGATTATTGATCTCGTGCGCAACACCCGCGGCAAGCTGGCCGACCGAGGCCATTTTTTCTGATTGCAGCAGCTGGCTTTGTGTACCGGCGAGCTTTCTGTTCAGAAACTCCAAGTCGTTGTTGCGCTGCTGCAGCGCCAACTCCACCAGCTGACGCACTGAAATCTGTTCGCTCAATTCGTGCGTGCGTTCCGCGACGCGCTCCTCCAGGCGGACGTTGGACAAGCGCAGAGCCTGCGCCGCTCGGCGGCGCTGGATGCTGCTGGCCAGTTGGTAGGAAACGTAGGTCAGCAGTTCTGCATCGCGCTGGTCGTAGCTGAGTTCGAGCGTGTAGCTCTGCACCACGACCACGCCCATCGCAGATTCACTGCCGATCAGTGGCGCACCCAGCCATGATTGCGTCGGCGAATTGAGATATTCTTCGCCGATCTCGCCGGCGTCCACCAGCGCGCGCGCGGTCTGCTGACTTTGCATCAATACTGCGTGTCCGTTGCGCAGCGTGTATTCGCTCAGCCCCCGTCCGAGTGGACGCGTAGCCGGACGCGGCGCATGCTGGTCGACCCAGTACGCAAACTCCAGCGAACCGCCGTCTTCCGACAGCAATGCAATGTAGAAGTTGTCAGCGTTGACCAATCCGGAAATATTTGCGTGTACATGTTCGAAAAAGCTATCGCTGCTCTCGTCGGAATTGGCCAGCGCCGCAATCTGATACAGCGCCGACTGTAGACGTTCGCTGCGCGTGCGCTCAGCAGTTTCGTGCCGGCGTTGCAGGCTGCTTGCCAACTGCGTGGCGACGAAGCCCATCAGTTCCGCATCTGCTGCGGAATAGGCGTGCTCATCGGTGTAGCTTTGCGCGGCAATCACGCCAACAGGCCGTTCGCCTACCAATAGAGGTACGCCCAGCCACAGGCGCGAGACGGCTCCGACCGCGCCCATATCAATTTCGCCGGCTGCAGCCAGCTCTGCCATGCGTGCCTGATTGACGATCTGTGGATGCCCGGTCCTCAGCACATAGTCGGTCAGCCCTCGCGACTTCGGCCGCGGCGACCATTCTGGATCGCGGTCGTCCTGTGCGTAAGGGAATGTCACGGTGAGGCCGTCTTCCGACAGCAGGGCAATATACAGATTCTCGACCGGCAGCAGCTGCGCGATGATGCGATGGATCTGCGCGTAAAAACCCTCGGCGGCTACCGCGCTACTGGAAAGTGCCGCGATCTGGTAAAGCGCCGCCTGCAGTCGCTCGCCGCGTTGTCGTTCGTGCACTTCGGTGGTCAGCACTTCATTGGCCTTGGCCAGTTCGTGCGTGCGCTGTTCTACGCGCCGCTCCAGTTCCTCGCGCGCTTGCTTGCGTTCAAGCGCCGTCAGGATATGACTGCCGACAAACGTCAGCAGGGCTTGGTCGTCCGCGCTGTAGCGTGGACGCTCGATGTAACTTTGCACCACCAAAGCTCCTTGCACGACGTTGCCGCGTGTCATCGGTACGCCCAGCCAGTCCATGCTGTCGGTGCCTATGAATTGCAGAGGACCAGACACCTGGTCAATCAGTTGCTGTTGCGTTCCGATCAGGGAGTGTCGATCGCGAATGATGTACCAGGTGAGGCCCCGCTCAAACCTGGCCATCGGGAAACTCTCATCCGGAGCCGGCTTGTCGGCATCGGCGACATCTGCGAAGTATATGAAGCGAATCGTGTCGGCAACCGGATCGTGCAGCGCGATGTAGAAGTTTTCGGCATACATCAAACTGCTGACTATCTCGTGCAGTCCGCGCAGCATTTCGGGCATGTCCAATTCCGAACTTGCCATGTCGGCAATTGCAAATAGTGCCCGTTGCAGTTTCTCGGATTTCTCTATTCGCTCAACCGAATCGCGCAGGCTCGCCTTCTCCAATGCACTGACGAGATACGGGCGCACGAGGGCGAAGAAAGCCTCGCATTGAACGCGGCGTGCGGGGCTGGCCTCATCGTCGAACATGCACAGCAGTACCGCGCGACCCGTTCCGCTGGCAGCACATTGTGCGAGAGAGACGCTGCTCCCATCGCGTCGGTCGGTGGATGACTGCGGGTTGGCTACAGCAATCTGAAGTAGCGCCGATTGTTCAGCAGTAAGCGTTTGCGGCAAAACCTGGGACCACGCGTTTGGCCAATTCAACGCCCACAGGAGCGCCGTGTCCACCCCGTCCAATTCGATTGACGCCTGTTTTTGCACGAGTGCGGCAAGCACCTCGAGCTCGCCGGCGTCAAGTAAGGAAGAGGCAAATGACAAGTCTGCCTTGGCGCTGAGACCATCTCGCGCCGCGCGACCGGACCCTCGTGCTGAAATTGGCATGGCCGTTTTAGCTTAGCATCTCTCGACTGGACCCTGCGCGCCTACAGGGAGGCAGTCAGTCTTCCGGCCTGAGCGGCACTTTCTTGAACTTGGAGGAGAGAAAGTCCTGGGTGACTCGAATTGTCAGATTTCATCCATGATCAGACACGCCTGCCTCCTCGGTTTTTGCGCTGTATCGTACTTCCGCCGCGTCCAGTCCGAGCCCACTGCGAAAAATTTCGCAGCGGTCCGTCAACGGATGCGTCGGGTGGCATTGCCCCGGCGAAAGCGATGGCGCCAGGCGCTCTTGCTACGTACTAGTACGTATAGCTCGCGCTCGGCGACAGTTGCTTTGAACGTCGGCGAAGCCTTGCGTGAGGACCGGGAACGACGCGCGTTTGGCCGAAGCGAGAGCAATCGCTCCCCAGTTGATTCGTTCCTTCCAATATTGACCAACTTCGCCCACGGGCCGTTTTTTGTCGGTGGGGAATGGTTTTGCAGCCGGTTAAAGCCGCCAAGCGGCAGACGGGGCAGGCGCGGGCCGTGGTGGGCGCGGTCTACTGAGAGCCCGGGGTTCTTACCCTCGGTCGCGCCCGAAGCAGTACGTATTCATACGAATTACCGTCGCCCGATTCCCCCCCTTAGGATACACATGGAAGTTGGAGCGCGCGCGGCATCAAATGATTCAGGGTTGGGCGAGTAAATTGGCGTAGTGGGCACCAGGTTGCGGCATAATTTGGAGAATGTTATGGACCTCACACAGTCTCATCGCCTGCTGACTTTGGCCGAGCGAAAGGACACGCCTGAGCGCTCGCGTGACATCTTGCAGGGCTTGCTGATGCTTTGTGGCAGCGGGTTGGAAATACGCATTGCCGAGGCCTTGACCGAATTCGAAAAGCAGCTCTTCCGCCTTGCCGACAAGGCGCCCAACGAACAACAGAACGGCTACTTTGACTCGATCCATGAGCTCAAGCGCCGCCGCGCCGAAGTCATGCCGCGTTTCCTGCGCAGTGTCGAGAATTCGCTCGCGCATCTGGGCGAAGACGTAACGCAAGCAAGCCGGGCGCTCAATCTTCAACCAATGAAACCCGCTCTTCTGCTGACCGAGAGCACGCAGCTGGATGAATCGCTCGTACTCTCCGACATCGCAACCAAGGTCGAATTGCGGGTGCGCGAACCCTTGTATGCGCTGGCACAGCGCTTGGGAATGCTCGCTGGATTGCCGCGGCTGGCCTCCGATACCATGGCGTTGGGTCCCCACTCGATCACAGAGGCGCTGCGCTATGGAACTTGTGAATTGGACCTGGTGCTTGACCACCGCTTGGTGTTGTATCGCTGCTTTGAGCGCGTAGTGTTGAATGACGCAGAATCGCTTTACAACGTGCTCAACAACTACCTTGTTGAACAGGGTATTTTGCCTTACCTGCACGTGCTGCTGACGCAGGGCGGGTCGAATGGAACTGCTGCTACCTCGAGGTCTGTTCGGCAGACGAACGCGTCTGAGAGTCCGGCTGCCCGCATCGGACTTCCGTCAGGTGCAGAATTGCATTCACCTGCGCTCAGGGCGGAGCCCGTTGACTCACGTCGAGTTGGAAAGCACCTTGTCCCGAGTAGTCAGATTGATTTCGAAACACTAAGACAGCTTTTGGGCGACTGCCGTCTTGCGGAGGCCTGCACGGCCAGCAGCGAGGATATTCAGAGCGCGCTGGCCTCGCTTCAGGCGCGCAAGGCAGCAGCGATCATCGCCGAAGACGAACTGGTCCTGTACTCGGGCGAACGGACCAAACAGGAAATGCTGTCCGTGTTGCGTGATCTTTCCGCGGATGGACGCGAACCGCGCGTTGACGAAGAAGCGGGCGATGCGATTGCATTGATCGCGATGCTGTTCGAATACCTGTCACGGTGTGCGCGACCCAACGGCGTTACCAATTGGATCTTGGTCAAGCTGCAAATGCCGATCTTGCGCGTAGCGCTCAAGGACAAGAGCTTCTTCTCGAATCAGGCGCATCCGGCAAGGCAATTGCTTGACCATATCGTCGAATTCGGCCGCTTTTGGGTTGACGAAACCGAAGCTGAAAATGATCCGATACTGCTCAGCAAGTTGCAGCTGGTCACCAACAAGATCGCCAGTGAGTATCAGGGCAGCAATTCCATTTTTACTGACGCGCTCCAGGTTCTGTTGCAGCACGTCGATTCGATTGTGCACAAAATCGACCTCGCCGAACGCCGTTACGTCGACGCCGCCCGCGGTCGCGAGAGACTGGAGCGCTCGCGCCTGCAAGCGGACGCCGCGATCAGTGCTCGCATCGCCAGTAACAGGCCCAATGAATTCCTGCGCACGCTTCTCGAGCAGGCATGGTCAGATGTGCTTGCGGTCAGTCTGCTGCGCGATGGTGAAGACAGCGCCGTTTACCTGCGGCGGCTGGAGGTTGTCGACCAACTGTTGGCGGCCGCGGGCGGGAGTGAAAATGACGCCAAGGGGTCAACGACATCAGGCCTGAGGTCGGAAGTCGAGGCTGGTTTGACACAGGTGGGCGTGCATGGCGATGACGTCAAGGCAATTTTGCGAAAGTTGTTCGCGGGTTCGTTTGATCAGGAAGAGAATCCGATCTCGCAAACCGAGCTGGCGATCAAACTCCGGGCCAAGGCGCGACTTGGCACAGCCACGTCGCAAGCCGAGCAGATGGTGGCCGGCCATCCTGTTGCGCTTACTTTGAATCCCGTGGAGCAGGCAGCACTCGATCGTATTCATACGCTTCCGCTCGGGACATGGATCGAGTTTGTGATCAACCAACAAGGCGATACAGTCCGGCGCAAGCTGTCCTGGTATTCCACGGCTACCGGTCGCTGCCTGTTTATCAATCAGCGTGGGGTGCCGACAGAAGAGCTTACCTTGGAGGAACTTGCGCGTGAAATGGCGAGCGAGCGAGCACGAGTTACCGGCGCCGAGCAAGAGCTGCTGCTGAACCGAGCGTGGACATCCATTGTTGACACGCTGAAGCGCTTTTCGAAACCCAATTCGGAATTGGCGAAGCAGACGCTCGAGATGCATCGCCATCGGTTCGCGGGCCGCGAACAGCTGTCGCAGCCACAGGAGTTGCGCACGCTGCTCTTGGTGGACGACGAAGAGAATATTCTTCGCGCATTGACCCGTGTTCTGCGTGGTAACGGCTATCGGATACTTACCGCCATGAATGCGCGCGACGCCTTGGAGATTCTTGGCCAGGATGAAGTTCAGGTGATCATTTCTGATCAGCGCATGCCTGAATGTAGCGGCACGGAATTTCTCGGAAAAGCCAAAGAACTGCACCCGGACACGGTGCGCATCATGCTAAGCGGCTATTCTGACGCGGCCGCAGTAACGGACGCGATCAACCGCGGGGTGATTTACAAGTTCCTCACCAAGCCCTGGAACGACGAGGATATCCGGCTGCAGGTTCAGAATGCGTTCCGCGATTTTGATGCGCGCCAGGGAGCTCCAAGGCCGACCCAGGACATCGTGGCGGAGGGTCTCGAAGTGCTTGCTCGGGGAACGCGTGGCGTCAGCCAATTGACACGTGCTGAATCGTTTTTTGAGCGTGGAGTCCTTGCGGGATGACCAAGAATCTTCATTGAAGGCGGCGGCCCGCATTCGATACCACGGCACGCTGTCCGTCGTTACGCGTGACTCACGCAATGTTGCCCGGTCTGCAGATCAGCGCGACTTCCATCGGTCGGCCGGTAACGATCAAGAGGATTCGGGTCATCGTCGACAGACCGAAGAGTCCTGTCGACGACGCGCTACTTTCGCCGGCCGCAACGCCACCGAGCTCAACTACGAAGAGTGGCCATGGGGCGAATCGGATTTACCTATCAGCTTGAACAAGTCCGACGGTTGCAATCATGCTGAGGCGAGCTGCGTAGCAGGATTCGCGCTGTGGTATTGAAGTGCGGTCTGTCCAGCCGTTGGAACCCATGGCTGTCTAGACCGTGCTGTCAGCGGCGCAAGATGAAAAGCGTGCCGACGCTTTTGCTGCGGAGGTGTTCAACGTTTCGTTGTCGAGGGCTGAGCATTGCGATTCCGCCTGCAGCGCTTCTGCCAGCGCATCAGGTTTTCGCTCGAGCAGATCGAGGGAGCCTGATCGTAAACGTGGTTCCAATCCCGAGCTCGCTCGCCACTTCGATCGAGCCGTCGTGCTTCTGGACGATGCCATACGAGACCGAAAGTCCGAGTCCGGTGCCGACACCCACGGGTTTGGTGGTGAAAAACGGTTCGAAGATGCGCTCCAGGTTTTCGGGCCCGATACCTTTGCCCGTGTCGCTGATGGAAACCCACACCCATTCGCCGTCGCATCCGCTGCGGATGGTCACCGTGCCGCGTTCCTCAATCGCCTGCGCAGCGTTCATCAGCAGGTTCATGATGACCTGTTCGAGCTGGAACGGAAAGCATTCGATGCTGGGCAACGTGCCATATTCCTTGACTACGTTGGCCCTGTATTTGAGTTCGTGTGCGATCACATTGAGTGTGTTGTCGATGCAATCGTGGATGTTGGTTTGCTGCCATTCGGCTTGATCGACATGCGAGAAGTCCTTTAGGTCCTGAACAATCTTCTGCACACGGGTGACGCCTTCGACCGATTCGGTCAGCAGATTGACAATGTCTTCGCGCAGGAAGTCCAGTTCGACGCGCTGCTTGAGTGCCTGCACAGCCGCCAATTCCGGGGGCGGGACTGCAAAGACCTTTTCGAGTCGTTCATAGCCTTGGAGAACGGAAAAAATCTTCTGCACATAGCTCGTCAGACTGGTCAGGTTGGATCGCACATAGCCAATGGGATTGTTGATCTCGTGCGCGACGCCGGCGGCAAGCAGTCCGACCGAGGCCATCTTTGCCGACTGCAAAAGTTGGGTCTGCGTGCCAGCGAGTTTGTGGTTCACGGTCACCAGTTCGGCTGTGCGCTCCTGCACAAGTTCCTCGAGTTGCACTCGCTGTCTTTGGTGTCGCCGCATCAGAAAGCGGAGGGCCGCATAGGCCAGCACAGCCCCCAGCGCGGCGAGTATCAGCACGAAGAGCCAAGTCTCGTGGAACCGTGGTTTGATGCGGAAATGCAGGATCGCTGGCTGCGGATTCCATACACCGGCGTTGTTCGCACCCATGACTTCGAAGTTGTAGTCGCCCGGCCGCAAGTTGGTGTAGTTGGCGCGACGTGGTGCCCGATCATCCAGCTCTTGCCACGCGCGATCGTAGCCGACCAGGCGATAGCGTATCTGGACGCTGCGAGGATCCTGAAAGCTCGGCGCGGTGAACTCGAAGACCAGATCCCGGGCATCAGGTTCGAGCTCGTTTGCTAGTTGCGCAACAGCGTGCCACGTGTCCAAATATTGGACTCGCTCGATCACGACCTGTGGCAGCAAGGGATTTTTGACGACGCCATGCGTATCCATCGTCATCACGCCGTCGCGCGTCGGTAGCCACAACACGTGACCCTCGATGTAGCCCTTGGCCATACCAGCGCCATTGCAGCAGTAGCCTCGCTGACCAGCGTTGCGGTCGCCGCGCTCGTTGAGCAACATCTCGCCGCGCACCACGCTGATCTCGCCGCGTCCAAAGCGGGTAATGTCGTCCAGCGGCACGCGTTCAATTCCGCGAATGCCGGCGATCCACAAATAGCCGCGATCATCCTCAGTCATGAAGAACGGTACGTTGGCTGGCAAACCATGAAGCGAACTGAGGAAATTCCACCGCTGGCCGTCGAACACAACCAGCTGTTCGGAATTCGTGCCGAGCGCGATCGCGCCCGACCTCAACTGATAAATTGCGCTTACATCGATAGTGCGTGGCAGTCCGGCGGCCGCGCCGACCGGGTCGAAGCGCTCGCCGTGCATCTCGTACAGACCACCTTGAGTGCCTACCAGCAAACGCCCATCGCGCAAGCGCTGGATAACTCGCGCGCGACTGTCTGTCAGGCCATCTGATTCCGCATAGCGGTGCAGTTTTGCGTCACGCTGGCCTTCATGGTCAAGGCGGAACAGGCCCTCGGTGGTCGGAAACCACAGGGTCCCGTCGGGTTCGCGGACAATGCCGTTGATTTGTGCGCTCGCCATTGGAGCGAAAACTGCCGATACTTCGAGGTGACCGTTGCGCCAGATGACCAGGCCGCGGCGCGTGCCGATCCACACTCGATCGGCCTCGGCCAGCAAGTTGTAGGCGTGCGGATGCGGTAGCGCGCTACCGGCCACGACGGCGCGAAAACGCCCGTTTTCGAGCACACTCACGCCGTCGCTGGTGCCGACCCAGACCGACCCATCGGGTGCCCGCGACAGTGACCAGACTACGGCTTCGTTGAGTCCTTGGCCGACGCTGTAGCGCAGGGTCCAACCGTTCCAGAGCCGGGTCAGTCCGTCGGCCTGGGTGCCCAACCACAAGTTGTGTTCGCGATCCTCATACGCGCTCAACAGACTCTTGTAGGTTAGCGATGGCCCACCGGTGATCGATTCGAGCGAGCCATCTTCGCGCAGTCGCACCAGCTTGGAATTGGTACCGGCCCACAGGTTGTGATCATGATCTTCGTACAGCGCACTGATCCACGACGTCCCCAGCAGTGGATCGGCATCGTATCGTTTCCACGCATCGCCCTCGCGAACGAACAAGCCTTGCGAAGTGCCGGCCCAGATTCTTCCGTGTGCCTCGACCAATCGGGTGACTGCGGGCGCTTCCTGAGTGGATGGCAGCGGCATCGCAGTGCTCTTGCCGCCCGCAACACGTACCACGGTGCCGCTACTGCCTATCCAAAGTCCGTCGCCTCGAGGAAGCAGCGACAGCGCTGGCTTGATGCCATCGCCATTGTCGACCAGACGACCGCCATCCACGCGCAGAACGCCTTCAGAGGTCGCTGCGACTATGGCCCCGCCGTCCAACTCGGCCAACGCATAGACGTCAATCACCTGGTGGGCTGCGGTGTCCGCGAGCGGGACTGACGTGAAGCGATCGTCCGCATACACCGCCAGTCCTTTGTAGGTGCCGATCCAGAGCGTGCCGTCGCGGGAGACCAGCAACGAACGGACCCAGACACCCGGCAACTGCGGCTCGTTTTCAGGGGAGTAGTTGGTAAAGCGCACGCCGTCGAAGCGTGCCAATCCGCTCTGGGTTCCGACCCACAGATAGCCCTTGCGATCCTGCGCGATGGACAACACGCTGATTTGCGGCAGACCGTCCTGGATCGACCAGTTGTTGGCGACGTATTGCTCGAAGTCGCGTTTTGGATCAAGCGCAAGAGCGGGGCCAGCGCTGGCGAACAGCACTGCAATCAGCAGCAGGAGCAGCACAACTTGCGCGTAAGTCCGATACATGGCCTTTGGTGTTTCTTGTGCAACACAGGAAAAAATCAGCCTACTCGCATCAAGCAATAAATTCAGTCAGATCGCAACAGCTTCGTTGCGGGGGCCTGCGTTCCGGCGCGAGAGGTTGACCCGCGATCGCGGCAGTGAGAGGGCGCGAAATGTGGCCTTTGGCCAAGCAATTCTGGATGGAGATATATCCCCTAGCCGTTCTACGTATTCGTACGGATTACGTGTTTCGGCGTGACTGCCTAGGATGCTCGCAACTGCTCAATGAAGCGCCCCGATCGTACTTCGAGGCACGCCAACTTTGCAGGACGAACTTTCGGGGGAGTGGGACATGTTCCTTGCTACGAATCGTGCGATCTGGATGCTCTTTGCGGCGTTCATTTCATTGGGGTGCAACTGTGCCAGCCCTGCCGACGTGTCGTTGGGAGTGACGTTTTCGCCTGAAGCAGCGCTCGCCATTCGTGACTGGAGACGCGCGCACGGGCTGCCGCAGGCTCCCGAATCCGTTGAAGTAGCAATGCCTGCAAATCGAAGCAACGCGATCCAGAAGGCGATTCATTACGCGGGCCTGAAAGGCGCGCCATCCGATCACCTCCTGGTAGAGGCTTCGCATATCTCATCACACTGGCATGTGACGATTCATGTCACCGACACGCCTCACGAAAAGGATTGCATCATTGACGTGAGCGATGCCCTGGCCAACTCGAAAGTGACGGCGGAAAGCGCTCTTGATGGATGATGCCCTCGACGATCGCGCGTACCACGCCGCAGGAAACGCCAGAGCCGCCAGAGTCGCCATGGCTTCCGTCCAGCGAAATGCTTTTGTAGCCGCGCGGGGCGGATTTGATGTTGACGTGCATCAAGTGATCCTGCGAAGAGGCACGGGCGCAGCAGCCTTCACGGCATTGCCGCATAGCGGAACTGCAAGTCAGGCGTGCGCACTTGATCCATAACGAACGTTTCCAGATCAGGGCCGAGGCTCGCGCGGGGTTTTCCACGCAAGCACGATCGCGCGCGAGGCCCGGCGCGACAGTAGTAGTGCAAGTTTTGAAGCGAGTTGACGCGTCCGCGCCGGTAGAACTGCAACTGGAGGAGCGCGATATCTTGTCAAAGGCTACAGCCTGGTTCGCCGTACACGGCTAGAAGACGACCAGCGCGACATCGAACTCGCGATAGCGAATCAGACTGCGTGGCCCGTGCGTTTGCTATGCCGCGGGCTCGATATCTCACTGAGCTGGTTCTACGCATGCCGTGATCGTGCGCCTTCGAAGCGTACGATCGATGAGGCCGTGACGGCCGAGCGCGTTCGGAGTTTTCGTGCAGCGTCAAATGCGACGGATGGCATGCCACGCAGTCGTGCGGAGCTGATCGAGGCCGGCCACCCGATCAGCCGCAAGGGTGGCGCGGCTGATGCGGCGGGCGAACCCGCGTGCATCAGCCGGCGGTGTGGCTTCATCGTGACCTCGCAACGGGATGTGCTGCAACGTCCCGCAGCGGATCTCGCAGTGATTTGCGGCAACCGAACTTTGTGGAAGCGAGGCGCGTGCCGGTGTTTCGCTCACGCTAGTTGGGTATGCGCGAGTCGCGACAAGCGGATACAGGCGCACACATCACACCTGAATCCGCCGTTATGGTTTCACTCGAAGCCGTTCGCAAAAAGCTTGTCCGGCAACACATCGTGAATGCTCACGCTGTTCAACTGGATCCACATCATGTGGTTCCCGTCTTCAACCATCCACGAAGTCTTCTCGAAGAACTCGGGTCCGAAGGTCCGGTTGATCCGGTTCAAGTCGTCCGAGTCGAACATGTCGCCACCGGGATTGAACAACTCGAACTCGAACGCCTGGTTCGACGACGTCGGTGTTGCGAAGAGATGGATGCCATCCGACTTCGGATAGTCATTGGTGAGCATCACCGAAGGACCATCCGGCGTCGGTGCCAGCGTCTCGCTCGCCGCACCCGCATGAAGCTGGAATGTTTCCAGACGCAGCGGATAGCTCGTCGCATTGCCCGGTTGTGCTTCGATGCCAGCGGGAGACATGACGACAGACAGCGTCACGTCGCTTCCAGCGACGATTCCCGCGAACGGGCCGCTGGTCAGGTCGTTGTAGTCGACGGTGCCGTGCGCTTCGAGGATCGCATCCATCGGCTTGTCTGAATGCAGGTCGATCACGAACGCTGCCATGTTGCCGCTCTCATTGATGCCCCAGCCGCCAAATGTCTGGCCGTCTGCGGAAATGGCTGTTGCCGCAGCGAGCGTCCAGCCAACGGGAATCTTCGCTCCGCGTGCCGTCACATAGTCGGACAGTGCCTGCAAGCCGGAGTCGGGTGTCCAGATGCTGGCGGTGCGAATCGGCCACACGCCACTCGCGCCGATGATGATGTTGCCGTCGTCGCTGACGGCGAACGCGTACGACTCGGGTGGCAGAAAACCATCTGGCGTCGGCGATGTCGCCGGCTTCGTCAGGTCCATGCGTGCCGATTGCCGAACGGTGTTCCCTGGTCGTGCCGGCGCGCGCAAACTCGGCAATATGCCGATCGGTTGCGTGCCGGTAGCGGCGGTCCAGCGCCACGCTTCGCTGCCGTTGTCAGTGTAGTAGCCGCCGCCTACGACCACGCTGCCATCCGCGGTCGACGCCTGGGCTTCACCGACCGGATTGCCGCCGCCGTCAACCAGATCAATCGCTTGCCCGTTCTGCCACACCACACCGGTGCGATAGCCGTCGGACTGATCGTTCCAGCCGAACACCACGCTGCCATCGTGACTGATGCCGTTCGCGCGCGAAAAGGTATCCGGGCGATTGACCGGCAGGCGTGAGATGCCGGTGTCGCTGCTCCAGCGGAACGCGATCGGATTGCCGGTCTCGTCATACGCCAGTCCCACCGCGACGCCGGCATCGGATACGCCGTAAGCGCTGCTGAGATACCCATCGACCTGGGAACTGCCGGGGTAGGGACCGATCACGATGGGACCCACGACGGGCGAATTGCTGTAGGCGATCGCGGCGATTTCGTTGCCGTCGACGTCGTGCACCGCGCCGGGAACCGGCTGTGCCCACGCACTGATGCCGACTGCGTCGAGGAAATCGGGGATGGTCTGCGTTCCCGTTTCCGGCGACCAGCGCCACGACGCCGCGCCGCTGTAACCGGTTGCAAACACGCCTGTGCCGATGCGACCGTTGTGGGAGAGGCCGGCAACGCCGGCAAATTCAGCGACGGAATAGAACGTAGCCGCGTGCGCGAACCCCGTGAGCATGCCAACTGCAACTGCAGTCAAACCGACAAGACGCATGCAAGACTCCTGCGAACAAAAGGAGATCGCACGTTGAGCGCAGCGGCGTCTGAATACCATTCCCGTGCCATTCGCGCTTCGTTCGCGCTCGTTTCACTGCCGGGTGAAATGGGCTCAATGTTGCGCGGCAGGGCCGGAGCCGTACATCCGCGTCACGACGTCCGGGATGTTCCGATCGCCGGCAAGGTTCCTAACGGTTGCCAGCGCGTTCTTCCAGGCGTCCGCCTGACCGAGTGCTGCGTACAAGCGGGCCCGAACGAGCGCACAGCCGAAATCGCGTTCGGCCCAGCGGGTGGCCCGGCCAATGACGGCGCTGGCCTGCTCCAGATCACCTTCGCCAATCAATACGTTGCCGTACGAGATCACCACATCGGCGATGTCGGTCGGCACGCCGCCGCGCTCGGCGAGATCCAGCGCACGATCGTATTCCGTGTGGGCAGCGATCTCGTTCTTGTCCACCTTCAGCTGCTCGGCGCGTGCAAGACGGGCGTACAAGGGCGCTGGCGAATCCGGGATCGATGTTGCCCAACGTTCCAGCACATCGACTTGATCTGCCGCCTCCTTTGAACGGCCGTCCGCGCGCAGCGCGCGAATCGCCGTGAGTGACGCGGCAAGGCGATCGCGAACATCTTCATCTTCGGCCAGCACGGGAAGAGCGGCGAGCGCGGGATCGATCGCGTCATGAAACCGGCCGGACAAGAGCCAAAGCCGTGCGAGCGCACCGCGGCCCGCGGCCAGCACATTCTTTTCGCGTTGCGGATCCGCTTCGGCGATGACCGTGTCCAGTAGTTCTTCGGCCTCGCGCCGGCGCCCGTTCGCATCCAGCGCCAGCGCTCGATTGATTGCCAGCGCGTGCCGGATACCCGCGTTCACGAGGCGGTCGCGTACCTGCCAGGCCCGATCACTTGCAAGGAGGGCTGCAGCGGGATCGAGCAACGCAAGTTGCGCACCCACCTCCGCGCTGGTCGTCACTGCCAGTTCGTTCAAGGTGCCGAAGCGCTCGAAACGTTGCGCCGCGAGATCGAGCGTCGGAGCCGCAGATGCGTATCGGTCGAGCGCTGCATCAAGCATGCCCTCGTTCGCTTCGACGCGCGCCAGTGCGAGACGGTCGCCCGCAAGTTCGAACATGATCCGCGCGCGGGAGAAATCGCTGCGTGCGGTATCGGCGTGGAGCTGGGTCTGCGCGACGATACCGCGGCCCATGTAGGCCTGCCCCAGTTCGGCCGGCGCGTTGCGATTCTCGAGCAGGGAAACAGCCTCGCTGTAGTACGGCGCAGCGGTATCGGTGCGACCCTGGCGCATCGCGATGTTACCGAGGCCATCGAGAATCTTCGCACGCATCACTGGATCGGCCTCCGCGCGCGTTGCTGCCAGCAAACCCAGCAAGCTTTGTCTCGCGGTGTCGAGCTGTCCCGCGCGAAAGTCGATCTTCGCAAGACGCAAGCGCACATCAGGCGATGCCTGCAATGCAGCGGGCGCCGATTGAAGCAGGCGTCGCGCGCCAGCAAGATCATCGGTCAGCAACGCGGCTTCCGCATTGGCGAGGAGTTTCGCGTCCGACCACTGCTGAGGATTGCCAGCATCAGCGGGTGGTGTTTTGCCGAGCATCGTCAACAAGCTATCCGCCGCCGCGCGACCGGCGAGCAGAACGTCGGCATCGTGTGCGTCGACACTGCGCGGCGTGCTGTCGCCGCGCAGCTCCAGATGCACGAGCCAGCCACTCGGATTCCATGTGGCGCTCGATACGACGACGAGTCGTGCGCCGGTTGCGTCGCGCACGCGCTCGCCCGTGTTGTTGTCCTGTCCGGCGGTGCGGGCGAGGGCGACCACGTTGTCGCTGGGCACGACGGCCTGACCGCCATCACGCAGGCGTGTCGCGATCGCGTCCATGAGTCCAAAGCGCACCCACGACCACTCCGCTGCCGCTGCAACGTCGATGGGCAGAACGGCGACGCTGTCGGGAGTGGATGCAACAGGAACGCTCGGGTGTTCCGTGCGATGCAACAGCCAGAAGCTCGCAAGCACAGCGATCGCACCGAGCGCAATCCAGCGCGCGTGTCGTACAACGAAATGCCGAGGTGACGGTTGGGTTGCCGGTGCTGTGGTGATCGCAGGTGCGGATGTTGTCTCACTGGTCTCTTGCTTGTCGGGCAAGGCGACCCACGCGTAGCCAAATCGCGGAATGGTGCGTATCGCGTTCTGCTCATCGGCGCTGTCGCCGATTGCACGCCGCGCTTTCATGATGGTCTGGCCGAGCAGGGTATCGGTGATTTCGGTCTTGCCCCATACCGCTGCGACCAGCTCGTCGCGGCCGACGGCGCGTTGACGCCGCTCGACGAGGTAGGCGAGGCAATCGAAGACTTTCGGCGACAGCTCGACGCGCTCGCCGGCACGCCGCAATTCGCGTGTCGAAAGATCGATCCGGCAATCACGAAAGTTGAAAATTTGATCGGGCACAGGGATCCGCGCTGGATGACGATGGTCTATTCTCGGTGCCGGCGCAGAGAAAATCGACTATGTCCAACGAACATGGCCATTGCGGTGGATCTTGAGCTCGCTGTGGCCAGGGAAAAGAGGGTCGGATAGGCCAGAAACGTTTTCGAACGTCTTAAATGACCCTGTGGTTTCCCTCGGTGCGCCAGCTCTACTGCTCGACTGAGCAAGACTGCGCAAATTTCCTGAGTGCCGCTGAGCTCGCGACGCGCGCTACGTCCGCAGCGAAAGGCGGGCGGCAATGAAGGCCCGTCCGCTCAGCTCAGTCTCTTTGTTGCGCACCTGCGCTTTCCAAAAAAAATCGCGCATGCAGAATGTCACTCGATACTTGAGCGGCTTGACAGCAACGTTCGGCGCCAACGCATGGCGTGGATGTTTGCACTGAGGGTATCCGGAGTGTCGGGACGGGATCGTCACAAGGGGGCACCTTGTGCGACGACGCCATCGGCGCTACACGCAGATCATCCATGTCGGAGTCGGCGGGATGTTTCGTCCGCGAATGACCTTCTGCAGAAGAACGATTGCCTGAGATTCAGTTCGCTCTCCTTATAATCGGGGACGAGTGGTTGACTCGGTTGCAGCGCGAGAGGCGACCTCACGCAGAGGTTTGATCTACCTGGTGGCAGTGCATGACCGGGCATTGGCGCTCGCGGCGGCGAAGGCTCGACGAAAGAATCCTTGCAAGCCCATTCGCGGACGCACGCGATTCCACTCCAGGCGCCATGCATGCTCATGAAGTTCAGTGGTCTGACCATACTTTTTCTTGCTGCAGGCAGCGCAAGTTCGCCACTGCACGCGGAATCTGCACGCGCGGTGTTCACACCTCAGACGGGCTTCGACGGCAGCAGCGAAGGCAATGGCACTCTGAGGCTGCTGGCCGGCAGGCAACGTCCTTTCCATGTCGTGAGCCATGGATACCAGACTTCCGATGGCACATTCCGACTGGACCAGACCATCACCTTCCAGGGCGAGGCGCCCAACGACCGCACCTGGTTACTCACGAACGTCAGCGGCAGCCACTACAGCGGAACACTCAGCGGTGTCGCCGGCACTGTAACTGGACACACGGACGGTGATCTCCTGGTCCTGCGCTATCGAGTGAAAGGGCCACTGGTCATGCACCAGACCCTCAAGCTGATGGCCGACGGCAAGACCATTGACAACGT
>JBDSNK010000152.1:0-11340 GCA_039915385.1 Dokdonella sp. | reverse complement strand
ACAACATCCTGCGCTTCACGAAGAAGGGCAAGACGATTCCGCAGCGCGCACCGAGCACGTCGTCGCTGACCATCGTGAAGACCGGTCCCCGCGGTGAAGTGCATGCGCGCGCCGATCTCGGCGCGGCGTATGGCGGCGCCGGTTCGGGTGTGCGCGCATGGCAACGTGATTTCGATTTCGCCGCCGATGGCCTGAGCGTGCATGACCGCTTCGACGTCGCTGACGGCGTCGACGCGGTATTCCAGATCAACGTGCCGGTGAAACCCGTCGTCAGCGGAAACCACGTCAGTGCGGGCGACTTGCAGATCGATGTGCAGACGCCGGCGGATGCCGTTATCCGCGTCATCGACTGGCACAGCGTGGATGCCGACTACCTGTCCGGCTATCGCGTCGACATCGAGGCGCAGGGCAACGAATTCATCGTGCGCATGGACGCCGCCGGGAAGAAATCCGAACCCGCGAAGTGAGCGCTGCGCGGGTTGCGAGGTGCGACGGGATCATTCTGAATTCTGCCAACCAGTTGATCAGCGTCCGCCGGCGAAACTGACCCCGGTGCGCCGGGTCGCTGACTACAGGCGATCATTGACCTGACCAGCAAGCGCCGAGTAGCTGACCACGCGCAAAGGATTCTTCATGCTCCATCAGCGATGCGCGGGCTCGACGATGAAGTCGTGCCAATCTTTAATGGCAGTTGGCCCGCGACCAGCGTGGCGCCAGTGCTGACCGGTGCATCCAGGCTCGGGTCGATAGTCAGGCACAAGTCACCGCTTAGATGACCGTACGTTGGACCGCGTTTGGCGTTTCCACGCTGTCACAAGCAGCACGAGCACCAACAATCCCAGCCCTGCAGGTGAAGACGACGGCACTGTCGTTGGAGCAACTACGGCGCGACGCAAGACAACGGTGGCGGCGTTGTTGCTGGGATCGAGATCGTCGAAAGTCCTCATGTCGAAGGTCAAAGAAAAAACTGGCGGAGCCCATTGCGTGAAGTCGAGACTAAAACGACACGTACGGGTCTCGCCGACAGCCATCGGTGAATCCGGCCCCACCACCTGATACGCGTAGAGATAGTAGAACGAGTTCTCAAGATCAACGACCCCGAGAAGAAGGGCGCCATCGCAACCCGACGAAGAATAGGAGGAGACGTCGAGTTCGTCGTAAATAGGCGAACTGCCCAACGCCAGTCGATTCACAGGATCAGGACCATGATTGGTGACCGAAAGCGTGAAATTGACGCGTTGCCCGGATTGCAAATTGACATTGGGCTCGGCTGTGAACGCCACGGAAATATCAGATGGCACGGGGATTCCGGCCGCGAGAACGCTTCCGCCTTCAATCAGATTGAGGCCCAACCCCAAAATCATGCGTGGCATGTTCATGCGACAACTTCTCTACTGAAAGCCATCCGCGAAGATGCGTCCGACACTCGCACAATACTGAGCTTCAATGGGCGCAATATCTTTGATGAGTTTCGCGTTGTTCGCGTTGTTGAGGCCGGTGCGGAACCAATCGTCGTCAACGTCCGGATTGGAGTAATTGAGAATCCGCTCGCAGGGGTTGACGGTACATTCCCCGACATACTGCGGATATTCAGTGAACTGACCACCGAAAACCACAGAACCTGACCACTCTAATTCAGGAGTGCTGACCAAGGCAGTGATGTCGCTTACCAATACCTCGAGTCGTACGCTTGGGAGGACGCATTGTGCAGGATCGCTTTCAGGCGCTTGAACGCGAGGGGCAGGTCGGCGAACGTACCATCTCGGACCACGGTGTGATCCGTGTGCTTGAGCGTCTCGCGTCGATTCGCGTGTTGCCGAATGTCATCCGCACGGACAACGGCAAGGAGCCTCCCGGGAGGGCCATGGTTGCGGATTCCACGCGAACCGGCCCACGATTCCACGGCATGCCTTGGATGGTCAGCGAGTCAGGAAAGATTCTGGGTTCGTCAATCGGTCTCGTGATATCCAGACTGCCGTTATCAAAGAAAGTATCAACAGGCCTAGCCAAGCCGGCGACAACGCAGGCACTGACTTGACCGCAACGGCGCGCCGCAAGGAAACCGATGCCAAATTGTTCGTCGGATTGAGATCAAACAGCCACTCAGGAAATCCAAAAGCAAGGGGAAAAGCGAGAGGGGCTTCCGGCGTGTAGTCGACCCTAAAAAAGCAGTTGCGGGTTTCGCCGACGGCGAGCGGTGATTCCACCGTGGCAGCGGCCCAGGTATACAGGTAGTAGAACGAGCTTTGGAGGTCCACGACAGCAAGGACAAGGTTGTTTCCGCAGTCCGCAGAGGCATTGGACACATCGAGTTCGTTGTAGATGGGCGAACTCACCAATACAACGCGACTCACCGCTTCAGGCCCATGATTGGTGACCGAAATTTGGAAGGTGATTCGATCGCCAGGTTGTAGGTTTGCACTAGGTACGGCCGTCAAAGCCACTGATACATCCGTTGGCAGGGCTACGGTCCCCGCCTTCAGACTTGCACTACCGCATATAGCCAGGCCAAGGACGAAGGCCACACCTAACGTGTTCATGCATGGCATCCTACTCAAATCCATCCGCGAAGATCCGCCCCACACTGGCTCGATACTGCGCTTCGATGGGTGCGATTTCGTTGATGAGACGCGCGTTATTGGCGTTGTTAAGCCCGGTGCGGAACCACCCGTCCACATAAACGTCCGGATTGGAGTAGTGGAGAATTCGATCGCACGGACTGCCTGTGCACTCTTGTACATAGGCCATGATGCTCCTAGAACCGATACCCGATTCTGGTTCCTTTGCCCAGCGTCCGAAAGCCCAAGGTTCGACAGGAGTCGGGTTTGCAGGCGCGTGATCTTGATTGTGATTCGCACCAAACGTGTGCGCGAGTTCATGGGCAAACACGTAGTCGCCAGGATTGGTTGCATAGGTTGCCAGTGAGACCGCGATCGCCCATGGCGCGAACGCGGGTCCAGGGGGCGGAAGACCTCCATTTTGCGGTAGGTATGAAATACCTAACGAAGGCCCGGTTCCGGGCGTTATATAAACAATCGCATCGGCTGCCCAATAGTTTCGCAGGGCTGCCGTTTGCGGATCGCTTTGTAGATACGATAGGTCTCCGCTCGGGTTGTTGACTACCGTTCTAGATATACGAGCCGCCCCCGCAAGCTTCAATTGCGCGATCGTCGGCTGCCCTGGGCTCGTGCTTTGCACCATCGCCATCTGAGTCTGATCGACAGCGTACTGTGCGACATTCCAAATCGGAGTGGTCGTCATGCTGCCGTTGAAGAGCACCAGGATATCCACCGTTTGGTCCGGACCTCCGAGAGTAGTCAGAGGGCCGAACCCACTCGGGGTTACACCGGCAGGCAGGCCAGGCGAGGGCTCTTCATTCGTTCCCATGCCGGCATTGTCGTAGCGGCTGAGCCTCAGATTCGCCGAGCCGGAAGGATGGTCTACGCCATATTGTGCGTCGAGGCATGAAATCGTTGACTTGAAGCTGCCATCTGCGAACACGTCGAACAGGGCCCCGCAGTCATCGCTGCGCCCCATCCACATCAGAGCGCTGCCTCCGCGTTTTTCTGAGCGTATGCGCGTCAGTGTGATCGACGCGCGATCCGGAAAGTTAAGTTGGAGCGTCGCGGGAAGTGTGTTGAGCAGAGCGAGATCGATCGTCACGGGCCAAGCGACCGCCGCACCGGGACCGCTTTCCGGACCCGGTGCGCTCATCTGTCCTATCGAACTGAATACATGGGTCCCGGCGCTGATGAAACGACGACGAACGACTGCAAGGCCACACCGCCCCAAGCTTGCATGCCCGTCGAGGCCAACATGACGAACACAAGTGCCGTGAACGCATATCGAATGCGCTTATATATGCCTATCGCTAGTTGGACCCCAGAGGTCAGCTTACGCCAATTGCAGGTCAAAATTGCGACGACAAAGGCCCTGCTTTCGGGTTGAAATATTCTCAATACCTTGCGGTCATCCAGCTTGCGCAGAAGGGTCAGTTTCGCTGAGGCAGCACGTTCAACTCACTGAAAATATCCATCATCCCGCGCGCGCGCCGAGCCGTGACGAACGCGGTGGCGGCAGGTGGAAATCGCGATAGTCGGCCGGATTGCCGCTCTTGCCCGCTTCGGCGGCCTTGATGATGTTGTACATCTCGCGCGCGGTCACGTAGTGCAGGACGTGGTTGCGTCCATCGTTGTAGGCATTCTCCAGATGCGTGTGCATCGCATCCATCTCGGCGCCGAGCAAGGTGTCGATGTCGCGCTCCTGCGTGCCGTGCGTGTGGATCTTCACGAACACCCATTCCGGGCGGCCTTCGACATGGATGCCGGTTTTCACCCACGCATCGACGCGCTCCGGCGTCGGTGGGCCGGAACGGCGCACGTCGGAATTCTCGATGCGTGGCACGACGCCGAAGCGGCGTGAGCGCCAGTTGAGTGCGAGCGGACCCTGCACGATCATGAGATCGCCGCTGGCCTGACCGCCAACGCGTACGTCGACGCCACGGTCATGCGACTTCGGTCGCGCCGGATCATCGGTCGCGTAGTAGATCGCGTTGACCTTGCTGGTCTGCGTTTCGCTCGGCGCGGACGGCAGGGTGAAGTCCGCGTAGCAGCCCAGCTCACGCAGCAGGATCAACTCGTTGTTGATGCCGCACCAGCGGCCATCGGCACGCGAGTTGTCCAGGCACCAGTTGCCGTGAATGAACGCGAAGCGCAACTGGCCTGTTTCCGGATCGCGCGGCAATGCGCCGTGCCGTTCGTGCAGCAAGCTGCAGAAGCGCGCCATCGTCGCGCGGAAATTGGCTTCGTTGTCGTTGTCGTGATGCAGATGAATTTCGAGCTCACCGAAACCGTCCGCACACAGCGCCGCGATCTTGCTCAGATGCTCCTCGACGTATTCCTCTTCGGGATAGAAGAAGCAGTGCTGCGGCGGCACGCCGTCCGCATCACGATGACGCGAGGCGAGCGCGCGGTAATCGCGGCACCAGCGGTCAACGCGAGCGCGCTGGGTCGCTTCATCGGCGCGACCCCACATCGGTTCGTAGTGGTCGACGAAGCAGAACATCACGTGGGTCGGGCCATCGACGGCCGGCCGTGCGCGCCGACGCAGGTAGTCCACGATCCAGATCTGCATGTTGCGCGCGCGCAGCAGAACCCAGATAGCGAGCACGCCGAGCACAATCAACGCCAGCGCGGCGAGCAGCAGGACGCTCGTCATTGAAAATTACTCCATTGGCCGACGATGTCGGATCGCCAATGCTACTTCGCCTCGGCCGGCAATGCTTCCATCGCATGGCCGGCGGCACGCCACTCCGGCAACAGTTCGCGCAATGCGGCCAGGGTGTCGGCATCGTCGTCATGCATCAACACGATGTCGCCTGATCTTGGGGGATGCGCACGCAGCCGATCGCACAGGACCGCGGCTCCGTTGCGCTGGTAGTCCATGCTGTCGTAGGACCAGTACGCGATGTCGCGTCGCCTGCGCGCGAAATCGAACAGCATGTTGAGCGGCAGCGCGCCACTCGGCGGGCGGAACCAGTGACGTGTTGTACCATTGAACGTGGCCAGGATGCGGTCGGTGCGATCAATCTCGGCCCGTTGGGCGGCGAGATCAATCTGATTCATGCGCGGATGGCTGTACGAATGGTTGCCGATCGCATGGCCCTCGGCCACGATGCGCTGGACAATCTGCGGATAGCGCTCGGCGTTCTTGCCGAGCAGAAAAAAGGTTGCATGGACGGCGTGTTCGGCGAACAGATCGAGCAATGCGGGTGTCACGTCGGGATGCGGGCCGTCATCGAACGTGAGATACAGCCCACTGCCGCCATAAGGTCGCTCGGTCAGCATCAGACGGCGCGGCAACCAGCGCAGCACGAGCAGTTTTTTCGGGCGGGGACTCAAGACATTCCAATCCGGGAGGAAGAACACGGCACAAGGCTTCGTGCGGCAGGCAGTGAACTAGTCATCCCCCTGCACGCCGAAAGCGTGCGTGCTCCGATGCGAATCGTTGCCGATGGGATGCGCCTATCATAACAAACCTTTCGCCGACCTTTCGTATAGCTCGCCATAGCGCGCCTGCATGCGCGCAATCGTCGCCTGCTCCAGCGCCCAGTCACGGCCGCGATGGCCCATCGCAACAGCACGCGCTGGGTCGGCGAGCACGGACTCCAGGGCATCGGCGAATGCAGCGGGTTCGCGCGCGCGCACGATGCGTCCGTTGACACCGTCGACCGCGATCTCGGCATTGCCGCCAACGGCCGTCGCCACGATCGGAAGCGCCGTCGCGCAGGCCTCAAGCAGCGCGATCGAGTAGCCCTCGGAAACCGAGGACATCGCAAACACGTCGAACGCCTGCAGGAGTTCACGCACGTCACTGCGGTCGCCGAGGAAGCGGACGTGATCGGCGATACCCTCACTCGCGGCCAGCTCGGTCAGTTCCGCGCGCAAGGCGCCATCGCCGACGAGGATCAGTGCCGTATCGGGTCGACGTTGCTGCAGCCGCGCGAACGCGCGCAACATGCTCGGCAGATCCTTGGCCCAGTTGAGTCGTCCGACGAAACCAATGAGGCGAGTCGTCGCCGGCAGACCTTCGCTTTCAGCGAGCCGACGGCGCGCGTCGTCGGAGGCTGGCGTGAAGGTATCGACCTGGATGCCATTCGGCACGCTCACCACCTTGGCCGCCGGCAACCCCTCGCGCTCGACGAGATTGCGCCGCGCTGCCTCGCACACAGCGACGACATGGTCGGTCCAGCGCATGCTCAATTGGTACAGCGCGCCGCGCAGCCGCGCTACCGGTGTGCCACCCATGCCGTGGCGCGTATTGATCAGGCGCTTGCGTGAAAGCCCGATCAGGGCCAGCGCCGCGTAGTCGTGGGCAATGAGGTTGTGCGTGTGCACGGCGGCCTCGCCCGCATCGGCAGCCAACGTGCGACGTAACCGGCGCAGCGCGGCGAAATCGAATCCACCGCCCTTGTGGCACGCGACGACCTCGATCCCTTGCGCGGTGAGCTCGTGGGCCAGCGTGCCCGGCTCAAACAGGCAGACCACGCGCGGCTCATCGCCACTGGCGCGCTGCGCGTGCGCAAGATCGATGACGACGCGCTCAAGGCCGCCACGGTTGAGATTTTCCACAACGTGGGTGATTTTCAAGAAGCCCTTCCCACGCCAGTCAGTCCGCCCACGCACTTGTCCTTTCTTCTTCGCGACACGATGCTCAAGCCAGCTCGCAGATCGTCACGCGGAACTTGCCGCTCGAGCTTGCCGCAATATCGTCGACGACATGGAAGCGCAAAGCGACGCCGCCTCCAACCGCCTTCGCAATCCCGTCGCGGATGTGCTGCAACACGTGTTCACCGAATCCTGCGTCAGGCACCAGGTACACGTCGAATGTGTCGAGCTGCCGTTGTATCACCTGGTAGCGCCTGATCGATGGGACCGTCAGGAATACGTAGACGATGTACTCACCCGGCAGCAAGTGCCCGTCCGGTGTATGCAGGGTGTCGAGCTTGCGGCCGTCGATGCGACGCAGCAGCGGCAAACCGCGGCCGCAGGCGCAGGGCTCGCTGGCGGCGGTCGCGAGGTCGCCATTTGCATACCTCAATAGCGGCATGCCGTAGTTGTGCAGATCGGTGAGCACGACTTCGCCGACCGTTTCTCCCGCTGGCGACGTCCGCGGGGAAGCGAGTTCGACCAGCAAGTGATCGGCTGTGAGGTGCAGGCCTTCGCGGCGTTCGCATTCCGCTGCGATGAGCATGACTTCACGACAGCCATAGGTGTTGTAGACCGGGCAGCCGAACGCGCGCTCGATCGTCTCGCGCTGCGAAGGATGCAAGGCTTCCGCGGCGCTCAGGATCGCCTGCGGCCTATGCGGGCGCGTCCCGGTCTTGAGCAGCCACTGCGCCATCTGCACGATCGGCGCGACGTAGCTCACGATGATTTCCGGACGGAAGCTGTCGATCTCGGCAGCGTATTCCTGCATCCGCGCCTCGCTCATCAGGAATGCGTTCAACATGCGCCGGTTGAAAGCGGCGTGGTAGAGGCGATCCTTGATCTGCTGCGAGCGCAACGGTGCGCCGATTGACGCGCCCCACAGGTACAGCGTGCGCCGACCCATCCGCGCACCCGCCCACGCATAGCCGCGCCACATCGCCGCGATGCGGCGTTCGTAGCTCTCGCGCGTATAACCGAAACGCATCGGCTCGCCGGTCGAGCCGCCGGTCGACTTGTAACTGAGGCGCCCGCGAAACGACGCTGCATGCAGGTCGTCGAAATGTTCGCGCACCTCGGCTTTCGTGATCACCGGGAGGCGCGCGTAGTCGGCCGTGCCGCGTATGTCCTGCGGCGTCAGCCCCAGCGCGCGCCAGCGCTGTTGATAGAAAGGCACTTCGCGCCAGCAATGTTCGATCAGTGCGCTGAGCTTGCGCCACTGCAATTGCGCGATCTGAGATGCATCGAGCCACTGGTTCGCTTCTGCTTCGCGCAGGTAGGACAAGGTCCTGCGTCGACGCAGCACGCTTTCGTAGAGCGGGAACAGCACCTTCGCAAATGTGCGCTCGTAGCCGCCACTCATGGTCTACCTCTGGTCGTGCACATGAAGGCCGCCCCAAGTTTTACGCATTGACATGACCGCCAGCAAACCCCGCCGCAGCAAAGTATTCGTGGTTCACCGCGCGACGGCAAGCCGTGAAGGCTCAAGCGGGGACGTCCGGCAATTCGCACGACTCCGGGTTCAATTTGTCGCACGGCATCGCGCTGGATGCAGTCATCGTCAAGCCGGCTCGACGCTCGTGCGAGGCACACCGGCCACATGCGGCATCGCATTCCTCAACGCAAATCCTTGGCAGCGTGCAATCGCGCCCATTGCAGGAACGTCCCAATGATCGCAGGTTGGCCGCGCATCAGTTTCTGATGCGTGCGCGCAAAGTAGCCGATGTCCGATTCGCTCCAGCAACCGAGCGCCAGGGTCAGCAGTGGGTAGAGGATGCCCATCGCCGCCATGCCGCCGAGCATCGCCATAAGCGGCGAATGGAGTACGCGCAGGGGGCTTGCCAGCAGCGCAGCCAGCGCGATCGCGACGGCAATGCGGCCGAGACGCGACCACGCGAGCCGCGCCTCACTGATGCGCAATGCGAGTGCGATCGTGACGGCTGCGCCGATGATCGCGACGATGAGATAGGCGCTGGCTCCTCCGACCAATCCGTATTGCTTGATCAACACGATATCGAGCACGATCTTCAGCACCCCGCAGCCAACCACGCGCGCGAGCACGCTCTGCTGATGGTCGGCGCTCATCAGCAGGCTCGTCGCCGCATTGCTGATGACGGTGATCGAACTTGCAAGCAGACAAAGAGTGAGCACGATGCCGGCGGCCTGATACGCGTTGCCGTAGAGCGCGACGATCATCGCATCGGCAAACACGAAACCAAAACCTATCAGCGGCCCAGAGAGCAGGGTCAGATAGGTCGTCGATGCGACAAAGCGGCGTGCCGCGACCGCCTTCCCCTCGCTGAACGCCTTTGCCATCATCGGCAGCAACACCGCGCTGAAGACGCCCGGCAGGAGTGCCGCGGCGCCAGTTGCAAGCTGATAGGCGACCTTGAAGTGGCCCGCATTCCCGGGCGTGTCGAGTACGTTCAGAACCAGGACTTCCGTTTCGCTGGCGGTGAAGAACCCTACCGTGCTGATGACGGCGACGAAACGCATGTGTCGATGCACACGCCGCATCAGCTCTGGTTCCAGAACGCCGTGTTCGGTGATGTCGGGCATCAGCGCGCGGACCTGCCAACGCGACACCGCGTAGAACACAACACCCGATAGGGCAAATATGCCGAGGAATATCTCGATGGGTGCGCCGAGAAACGATGCCATCAGGATCATCCCGAGATTGAGCGGTGTCGTTATCAGGGCGATCCTCGCAGTGGCACTGAAGCGTTCGAAACCCTTGGCGACGGCGATATTGAGCATGTACGGAGCACGCATGCCGACGGCAAAGATCAGCAGCGCGCACAGGCCAAAATGATTGAACCCGGGTGCGAGTTGCCCGCCGGCTGCGAGAAACGCGATGCTCCCGACCACCAGCACAACGAGCAGGAACGTCGCCTGCACCCGGCGCAGGTAAGCAATCATCGGGTGCAACAGGTGTTCCCGCCCGCTGCCGCGCAGCTCGGCGATGAACTTGATCATCGTGGTCGTGGTGCCCGCATTCGTCGCGGTCACGCCGCAGGCGACCAGCCAGATGACAAGGCTATAGGTACCGAAATCGTGCGGCCCCAGATGTCGCGCGATAAGGATCGACACGAACATGCCGAGAAAATATTCGGTGTAGACGCCGACCGATGAGAACAGCGTATTGCGGACAGTTTCGGCGCGGGTGCTCACAGCAGAACCTTGACGATGACGAACAGCAGAGCGATCGAGCTCACGGAGATCATGAACCAGCGCCCGAGATTCTGGCCGATTCGAAACTGCGGCAGGCTCGGGAAGCGGGCGCGCGCCATCGTGTATTCGGCGACGACCATCGCGGCCAGAAGATACAGAACGATCACGTAGCTGCGGCTGAGAAAGAACGCGGCGGCAAAGAATCCGCATAGCGACAGGAACAGCGTGACACCAAACTCGCGTTCGACGCGCCACGCTTCCATGCTGGCGGGATCGGCGATCTTCATCGTGGTCCTGCACAAGGTGAACATCATCCAGAAGCAGTAGCCGACGAACGCCAGCCAGATGGTATAGCCAACGAAACCCGTTTCCGCCAATACCAGGACAAAGGAATTATGCGCCGTCAAATAGTTGAATTCGGTGAAATTGTGCGCGCCCACGCCGAATACGGGTTTCGACTGGAACATCTGCAGGCCCTGGTACCACGCATCGACCCGACCCGCCGCCGACTCCTCGCTGGCATCCAGCTCCTGCAGTCGCGACGGAAGCATCTGCATCAATGCAAGCCCGCCTCCGGCGACAACGACCGCCGTCACCAGACCGCGACGCAGCCATAGCCAGACGCCCAGCATAGCCGCAACCGCCAGCATGGCACCGCGCGAATTGGTCAGGTACACGCCGTACAGAATCAGTCCAGCGCTCGCCAGCCAGATCAGCTTGGCCAGGCCCAGCAAGCCGCCGCGCTTGGCGAGGTAAAACGCCATCGGCAACACGCTGACGAAGAGCAGGCCAAGATCGTTCGGGTCGCTGAAAATGCCGATGTACTGGATCCGCCCATCGTCCTGCACCAGCGGCATGCCGGTCCAGCCGATACCGTCCTGCACCTGATACGCGCCATGCAGTGCGAGCACGCATGCGCACAACACGAATACCTGCATCGTGACGATCATGCGTTTGTGCGTGG
>JBDSNK010000151.1:0-5634 GCA_039915385.1 Dokdonella sp. | reverse complement strand
GTCGAGACTGAGTTGCAAGGAGAAAGCGATGTAGAGGCGATGGAGCGAATCGTTAGATCGACCGCATCGGGCCACGATTCACAGTGACCCTGGCAAACACAGTGCCCGCACCATACACCCGATTGGCTCGCAAAGCCAATCCGAAACTGAATGCGTAACCCCTGCGCATGGATATGGAAGAGGATCGGCGGGCTTCCGCCCCCCCCCCAGCTCACCAGTCGGCAGTTTTGGCGAAGGCAATGAGCTTCGTCGAGTCGAGCCGGCGCGGAGCGGGAAGGACGACGGGCCAAGGCCGCCATATGCCCGGCTACGAGACGTGTCGTTGACGTGGTCACGTTCGGGTTCTAGCATCGACGCACGATTCGGCAATCGACATGTGAGGCTTCCGATGAACAAGGCAACGCCGTTTGCGGTGGCCTGTGCGTTGTTTGTATTCGGCGCGGCATTGGGCGCGGAAAAGCCCAATGAGGTCGTGAAGGCGGACACCCGCGACGCCTTCGAGAGTGCCGCTGCGAGCGTGCGCAAGGAGATGGGGACAGACGGCCGCTATGCCTATGTGAAAGCCGATGAGCGCGCCAAAGTCGAAGCGAGCCTCGTCGAAATGGGCGCGTTGTTTGTCGAGAACGGTTCGGTCGACAAGATGGACAAGGCGACGCGGGTCAAGCTGTTCAATGCGCAGGAAGTCGTCAATTCGATTCTCACGCTGCGCGATCGTGACCGCCTGATCTGCGAACGCGGCGCGCCCACCGGCTCGCGCATCGTCAGCACAAGCTGCCGCACCTATGGCAGTCTCGAAGCGGCGCGCCAGGACAGTGCCAAGTTCATGCAGGAACGAACGGCGTCGCCGTGCAACACGTCAGTGTGCAAGGGTCAGTAGCGGCAATGACCCCGCCTCAGTGCAAAATCAACGCATTCGGGGTGGTGGCGGGCGCCCGTGCAATCCGCCTAGTATTGTCGCGCGTCCTTGGATAGCAGCAACTGACGCAACTCGTTGCGTTCTTCCTCGTTCAACGCAGCCAATCCCTTCGCTTCGAGATCCGCCCGACGCTGGGATGCGCTCTGACGATCGAGCTGGCGCACCGCGCCGAGGAATTCCGCGCGACTTTCGTCCTCGCCGCCGGGAAAGTCCATCACCGCCAGTTTCTGCAGCGCTTTTGCTTCTTCACGCACAGCAAAATGTTCGAGCAGCGCCCCGGTCGTGATGTCCGGGCGCGCACGGCAGAGGCCGATCAGTTCGATCAGCAATGGCACACCGGGCTGACGCAATTCGGCGAATGTCCATGGCGGTTCGATCGCGACGGCGAGCGACGGCCGCTGTACCAGCAATGTGATGGCGGCGCGCACCAGCGAGCGTTGCTGCGGCGGTGCGCTGCGCGCGCGTGCGAGTGTCGATTCAGGCGCGGCAACCTGCATGCGCACGCCGGTCGATTTGTCGAGCTCGACGAGCATCAGGTCGCGAAAGGCGCCATCGGGAATTTGCGTGACAAAGGGTCGCGCGCGTTCGGCGAAGCGCGCGCGACCATCAAGGCTGCCGAGGTTCACGTCCTTGCCCATTTCGGCGAAGAAGAATTCGCTGAGCGGCGTGGCGTCCTTGAGACGCTGCTCGAAGCCGGAAAGGCCTTCCTTGCGGATCAGCGAATCGGGATCCTCGCCATCGGGCAGGAACAGGAACAACGCCTGTCGACCGTCGCGCATGCGCGGCAGAACGGATTCCACCGCGCGCCACGCAGCCTGACGGCCGGCACGGTCGCCGTCGAAGCAGAAGTAGACATCGGCGCATTGGCGAAACAGGATTTCAGCGTGATCGCGCGTGGTCGCCGTGCCGAGTGTCGCAACCGCCTGAGGTATACCGAACTGATGCAGGCTGATCACATCCATGTAGCCTTCGACGACGATCAGACGCGGAATCTTCGAATGTGCCTCGCGCACCTGCCACAGGCCGAACAGCTCGCGTCCCTTGTGGAACAGCGGTGTCTCCGGCGAGTTCAGGTACTTGGGCCCGTCCGATTTGTCCTTGCGCGCGTCCTGCGCACGGGCCTCGGCCACCGTTGATTCGTCACCGGAGTTCTCGACCGGAGCCGGGCTCTTGGTTGTGAGTATCCTGCCGCCGAATGCGATGGTGCGGCCTCGGCGGTCGAGGATCGGAAACATCACGCGATCACGGAAGCGGTCGTACTTGCTGCCGCGTTCGCCGCTGGTCAGCATGCCGGACTTTTCGAGCAGGGCAATGCGCGCTGCACTGGTGCCGAGTGCGCTCTTCAGTGCGTCCCACGCGTCCGGCGCGTAACCCAGGTTGAAGCGCGCAAGAATCGCAGCGTCCAGGCCGCGTCGGGTGAAATAGGCGCGTGCAGTTTCGCTCGACTCGAGTTGCCGCTTGAAGAAACCCGCGGCGGCGTCGAGCACGTTGTAAAGATCGGTCGCGTCTTCTCGCGGCGCCTCGCGACCGCCTTCATACGGCACCTTGACGCCGGCGCGATTGGCCAGTTCCTCGACCGCGTCGGGAAATTCGAGGCGGTCGTACTTCATCAGGAAGCCGACGGCGCTGCCGTGCTCGCCGCAGCCGAAGCAGTGGTAGAACTGCTTGGCTGGACTCACCGTGAACGATGCGCTGCGCTCATCGTGGAACGGGCAGCGTGCGGACCAGTCGCGGCCGGACTTCTTCAACGGCACGCGCTCCTGAATCACATCGACGATGTCGATGCGCGCGAGGAGGTCGTCGATGAATTTTTCGGGGATGCGGCCGGCCATGACGGACTAGGATGCCACGGTGAGTTGCGTGCGGCGTCGCTCAGTGGGTTTTTGCAGCATCGTCAGCTTCTGCATGCGCCGCTGCTGCGTGATCAGCCTTCGCGCCAGCGCCAATACGCACGCCATTGCCAACGTGGACGTTGTTGCCGATGTTTACACCGGCAACTTCGGTCTTGGCGGAATCGGCGTGGGCATCCGCATCGATCGAGTAGTACGCACTCAGCAGCGAACCATCCCCGGCGAGCGCCTGGATGCGTGCCTTGCGCGACCACCAGTTGTGCGCGATCAGGAAGTCGTAGTAGCTGAGGTTCTGCGCCTTGAGGACTTCGGATTCGGCCGCTGCGCGCTGGCGGTCGTCCAGATTGGGCGCGCCACGTTTCGTCATTTCGGCAAACAGCGTGCGCGCAGTCTCCAGCGGATACGGCGGCTCCAGCTTCAGCGGTTGGCCTTTCTCGTAGGAGTCGGCGAGATCACGTCCGTAAGCGGCAAGGTGCCCCTGGCTGGCGCGAAAGAAATGCACGGAAAAATATTCCGCCATGGCCGGGTCTTGCGCCATGCGTGCCGAGTAGGTTTGGGTGAGAGCAGTCAGCTTTGCTTCGGTCAGCTTGTGTCGCGCGAGCACGGACGGCTTGCCCCTGTCGCCAGCGAGCGCCAGTTCGTTGCTCAAGTTCGCGTAGGCGTCGAAGCGCATTCCCTCGCCGGATTCGAGCAGAGCCGCCGCGGGCGTGCCGCTGGGCTTGAGCACTTCGGCGATGTGAGCATCTTCGGCATGGCCGATCGCGGCGACCGCATCGGCGAGATCGTGTTCGCTGACCAAGGGCTGCTGCGGACGCTGCAGCAGATCCTGCGGCGGTGCGCGGCTCGCGATCAACTGCTCGGCAGCGGCATAGCGCTTTTCGCTGTTCGGGTGCGTGCTGAGAATCGCGCTGTGCGCGTGACTGCCGCTTAGCTCGCCGAGCTTCTTTTGCAGACGCAACATGCCTTGCGGGTTGTAGCCGGCAGCAATCAGCCAGTCGACACTGAGACGATCGGCTTCCAGTTCCTGGTTGCGGTTGAACTTCAGCGCGATCAGGTTTGCGCCAACCCCGACCGCCGCGCCGCTCACCGCGCCCGCGAGTACGCCGTTGTGTTCGCCGATCTTAGCGCCGACCACGGCACCGAGGATCGCGCCAAGGATACGCACGCCTTCCTGTTTGCGCCGTCCGGCGCGGATGTGATCGGCCTCGTGATGCGCCAGTTCGTGGCCGAGCGCAGCAGCAACCGCATCGCGATCCTCCTTCACGTATTCGACGAGGCCGTCCTGCACGACAATGATCTTCTCGTCGCCAACATCGGTCGCGAATGCATTCACGTCGGGATCGCTGGAATAGACCAGCTTCGCGTCGACGCCGCTCTGCTTTTCCAGCGCGGCGTAGATCGTCTCCAGCTCGGTCGCCTGCGCACGCCATTCGGGATTCGTTGCCTGGGTGGCGACCGAATGCATCAGATACGCATGGGTCTCGGCGCGCGCCGGACTGACGGCGAATACCAGTGCGGCGAAGGCGCTAGCGAGCAGGGATTTCATCAGTTTCCTTCCATGACGGCAGCGGTGTCGAAGTATGGCGCGAAGAACAAGCCGGCTTGCACCGGCGCAGACGGCGCAGACGGCGCCATGAGGCTGCGACAGCCCCGTGCGTTGATCGGGGCTGCCGCCACGGGCTCAATCCCTAAAAGTAGTGATCGCGGTCAGAGCCATCAAGCTTGCCGTCTCGCAGACAACAGTTCCTGAAATCTGCGCGCCGAACCGCAGGGGCAGGGATCGTTGCGGCCGAGCTTCTCGGTCAGGTCCTTGTTGCCGTGGACGACGCGATCACCGCGTTTGACGCGCGTTTCCGAAGGGAATCCGCGGCGTCGCTTACGTGTGATCTCGACCGTAAAAGCTGTCGTGTTCGCGCGTGTCGTTTTTCATGGTGCACCTCCTGGCAACGCCCGCGCTGGCGCGGGCAACGGCGGCGGCCTTGATCAGCCACCCAGTTTCTGCTTGATCAGGGTCGATACCTGCCCCATGTCGGCGCGGCCGGCGACCTGCGCCTTGACCAGGCCGACCACCTTGCCCATGTCCCTGGCGCTGCTGGCGCCGGAATCCGCAACCGCCTTGGCGACGATGGCCTCCACCTCTGCCGCGGACAATTGTGCCGGCATGTAGGTCTGGATCACGCCGACCTCGAACTCCTCGATGATCGCCAGATCCTCGCGATCCGCGGCGCGGAATTGGGTGATCGAGTCACGCCGCTGCTTGAGCATCTTCTCGATCGCAGCGAGCACCTGAGTGTCGTCGAGCATGATGCGCTCGTCGACTTCGCGCTGCTTGATGGCTGCGTTGATCAGGCGGATGACGCCGAGGCGGTCCTTGTCACCGCTTTTCATCGCAGCCTTCATGTCGTCGACGAGGCGTTCTTTGAGGGACATGGACGTTCCTTGGAGTGATGTTCCGGGTGGCAAATGTGCGGCCGGAGCGTTGGAACCCGCACCCGGCCACAACGCAAAAAGCCGGCACCGCTTGCGCGATGCCGGCCGATGAACAGCCCTTTCATCCAGCAGCGAACCCTAGGGCACGCTGGCTCGAATCAAATTCTGATCAATACAACCGCTGTTTCTTGGTCACATCGCGCGATACGCGGCGCAGGTGACGCTTGACCGCGGCGGCGCGCTTGCGCTTGCGCTCCTGGGTCGGCTTTTCGTAGAACTCACGCTTGCGCACTTCGGCCAGGACGCCGGCCTTTTCGCAGGTGCGCTTGAAACGGCGCAGGGCAAACTCGAACGGTTCGTTTTCGCGAACTTTGACGCTGGGCATAAACTCTCCAATGCAAAATCACCCGGGGCTGTCGGGCGAGCCGTGTATTCTAT
>JBDSNK010000100.1:0-9167 GCA_039915385.1 Dokdonella sp. | reverse complement strand
CCTGATTCTGTTCAAACATCGGGTGACCTCCTCTATTGCAAGGACCGCGGACGCCGTGACACGGCTTTGCAGCCGCGCCACTGCGTTGCGGGACGAGTTACAACGAGATGACGCGATTGGCTCTTCGCCAGAGCCGCCCGGACCATAGACGAGAAGGCAGGATCGGCGAAGAAGCGCGGGAGCGGCGATGCGGACGCCACTGCCAGGAAACATCCGCACAAGCGACCCAGCTCCCGGAGAACCGGAGCGAGGCTGTGCTTTGTCGCGATCGCTGCTGTCATGGGCTAGGCTTTTGGCCAAGTGGGTTCCGAAGAACACTGGGCCACTTGGGAGATAGACGCTACTCCTAGATTCCCGACTTCGCAACCCGAAACGCACAGCTTTTTGAGCGCGCGCGCTGTCCGATTTTGGTGAATTTATTGTTCAAAAACAATAAAGTGAGCCTCGTCGACCTGTGCGCCGAGTTGCCCTCGGCAAGACGCGACCAGAGCGCCAGGGCTGGCCTTGCAAGGCGGTGAAAAAGCCCGCAAGCCGATGTCATTCGGCGGGAACTGCTTCATTCGGATCGCACCCACCGACATGCGCCGGTCGCCGAAAACCCACATAGCGAGCTGAGGCCCTCGCTCGCGGGCAGTGGCGTGATCGTGCAAGCCGCGGTCGCTACTTCTTTGGCGACGGCGATTTCTTTTTTGGCTTCGCATCCTGCTTCGCCTTCCCGCTATCGCCGCTCACCGCTGCTGCCAGCTCAGCTTCTTTCTTCGCAAGAGCGGTCGCCTTCGCCTGGGCGTCTGCCATCCGTTTCGCCTGATCTGCCTCCGCGCGCGCCGCATCAGCATCGCGCGTCGCCTGTTCACCTTCGGCTCGCGCCGCGTCGGCATCCTGGCGTGCGCGCTCGGCTTCCTCCGTGCGGATTTGTGATTGCAGACGCTGGCGTTCCAGTTCAGCGCGCGCTTGTGCGGCGTCGCGACGCGCTTGTGCGAGTTGCAATCGATCGTTCTCGCGCTGCAAATTTGCGCGCTGTTCTTCGAACGATTCTGCCTGCGCGCTGTTGCGCGCGATTTCGATACGGCGCTCGGCGACGTACGCGCGCTCCTCGCGCTGGCTGCGCTTGGCATCCTTGAGGGCCGCCAGCGCGGCCCGTGCGCGTTCGAACTGGACCGGCGCAAGCTGGCCGAGAGCAGAATCGGCAGCCAATCGGTCCAATTGATCGGCTAGTCGCTCATAGTTCTCGTCGCGCGCGGATGCCGTGGTCGCGCCCACCAGGCAGGAAAGTGCGAACAATGTCGCGAGCAGACGCCTATTCAAATCCAGTCGATTCATGGCTGCGTCTCCGGCACCGCGTGCTCACTCAGGTCGCGATCAAGGTTGGCATTGTCCTGCCTGAGCTGGTCGACCGCTGCGTGCGCCCTCGCCAGCCGCGCCTTGGCGGTGGCCAGATCGCTGTCGGCCGCGGACTCGCGTGCGAATTGAGCCGCATCGTCGTAATCCTGCCGGCCCTCCGCCGCCCTCGCCTGTTCGAAATGCTGCTCCGCGGCACGGTAGTCGACCGGCGCAAACGTCGCCGCATCAGCAGTTTTCGCGGTGGCGAGCGCCCGTGAGGCGGCATCAAGTTCATCGACCGGGGGACGCGTCGGCGCACAGGCTTGCAGGAGCGCAATCGCTGCACCGGCGACCAGCGCATGGATTTTCTTGTGACTTGCTGTCATAACTTTCGCGTTCATTCGTGTGAATATCGGGAACCGCTGTATTGTGTGAACGTAGCGACCGATTTGGCAATGACGGCTGCACGTCGCCACCTGCTCGCACGTACCCTCTCAACCGCATGCCAAGCGAGAAATACCGATGGACATCGGCTACTTCCTGAAATTGATGACCGAGAAAGGTGCGTCGGACATGTTCCTGACCACCGGCGCGCCCGTGAACATAAAGGTCGAGGGCAAGCTCTATCCGCTCGGCAATACCGGCATGCCCAACGGCATGGTCAAGAAGATTGCCTACTCGTTGATGGACGAGGGCCAGGTTCCCGCGTTCGAGAAGAACCTCGAGCTCAACATGGCGATCGCAGTGAAGGATGCCGGGCGCTTCCGCATCAACGTGTTCAAGCAACGCGGCGAAGTCGGCATGGTGATCCGCGCGATTAAAAGCGAGATCCCGACCATCGAGCAGCTGAAGCTGCCGCCGCTGTTCAAGAGCATCATCATGGAACCGCGTGGCCTGGTGCTGCTGGTCGGCGCGACCGGCTCGGGCAAGTCGACCACGCTGGCGTCGATGATCGACCATCGCAATATGAATTCTTCCGGGCATATCCTGACCATCGAGGATCCGATCGAGTATCTGTATCGGCACAAGAAGTCGGTGGTGAATCAGCGCGAAGTAGGTCTGGACACGCACAGCTTCCATGAAGCGCTGAAAAACGCGATGCGTGAAGCACCCGACGTGATCCTGATCGGCGAAATCCGTGACTCGACGACGATGGAAGCCGCCATCACGTTTTCGGAAACCGGCCATCTGTGCCTGGCGACCTTGCACTCGAACAACGCCGACCAGACGATCGAGCGCATTCTCAACTTCTTCCCGGAAGCCGCGCACAAGAACATCCTCATGAATGTCGCGCTGAACCTGAAGGCGGTCATCAGCCAGCGTCTCGTGATGGGCAAGGACGGCCGCCGCATGCCGGCGGTCGAAGTGCTGATCAATACGCCACACATCCGCGACCTGTTGCGTCGTGGCCAGGTTCACGAAGTCAAGGAAGCGATGGATCGCAGCCTGCAGGACGGCATGCAGACCTTCGATCAGTCGCTGTACGCGCTGTACAAGGAAGGCAAGATCGAACTTGAGGAGGCGCTCAATCACGCTGATTCACGCGACGGTCTTGCGCTGAAGGTTCGCCTCGCTGAGGGCGGTGATGCGCCGATGGCGGACGCGTTCGAGGCGCACAACTACTGAACCCGCAGATCGGCGCGAAGCGCAAACGCTCGTGGCGATCGGATTCTCTTTTGCGCATCACGGAGAGAGGATCGGGTCGCTTGATGGTCGCCACAGCAGGCTCACGCATCGAAGCGGCGATAGACTAGCGCCTTCCCGCACGCCTCTTTGATCGCATGCCAGCCCCTTCCGCCGCAGCCCCTCGTCTGCAAGGCCTGTCTCAGGCCGCGATCCACAGCGTCATCGCAACTGCGCAGGCGCTTGAAGGCGGACGGATTGACGAAGCATGCCGGCAAATCGCGAGCCTGCTCGCGTCGTATCCGACGCAACCTGAGGTCTTGCGCCTGCACGCGGGCATCGAGAGCCAGCGCGGTAACTACCCGATCGCCATTCGCGCCATGCAGCAGGCAGTGTCGCAGCGCCCGGATGATGCGCTTTATCAAAACACTCTCGGTACCGTCCTGGCTGAGGCCGGCGACTACGACGCGGCGATCGCGGCACTGCGCCACTGCTGCGAGCTACAGCCGGGGCTAGCAATCGCTAGGTTCAATCTCGGCATCCTGCTGACGCGCTGCGTTCGCAATGATGAGGCGATCGTGGCCTTGCAGACGGCCGTGAAACTGGCGCCCGAACATGCTGCCGCACGCGCGCTGCTCGCCGACATGCTGCGCGTCGGCAACCGCGCTGAGGAAGCCGCAGACGCCTATCGAAAGATTCTAGCCGAGCGACCCTATGCAGGGATGGCGTGGTGGGGTCTGGCTGATCTGAAGACCATCAAGTTCGCTGCGGGCGACGTCGAGCGAATGCAGGCCGCGTTGGGCGATGCGCGCGCGAGTGACGACGATCTGATCGCGACGGGTTTCGCCTACGCCAAGGCACTCGACGATGAAGCCCGCTACGCCGAGTCGCTGGCCGCACTCGCACAAGCGAACGTTGTTGCACGTCGACGTCGCCACTGGGATGCCAACGCGTTCTCGTCCGGAATGAGGACCATTCGCGGTGAATTTTTACCGGCACCACTGGTGTGCAGCGGGACGCTGGGCAGCGAGGTTGTGTTCATCGTGAGCCTGCCACGCTCGGGCTCCACCTTGATCGAGCAGATTCTCGCCTCGCACCCGTCGGTCGAGGGCGCTGGCGAACTGCCTGACCTGCCATTGGTTATTGGCGAGGAGTCGCGCCGGCGTCAACGGGCTTTTCCGTCCTGGGTTCGCGCCATGACGCCGGAGGACTGGCAGCGCCTGGGTCGTCGCTATCTCGAGCGAACCGCACACTGGATACACCGTCGTCCGCTATTCACCGACAAGCTGCCGAACAACTGGTACTACATCGGTGCGATCCGCGCGATGTTGCCAGGCGCACGCATCGTGGCCGTAAGGCGCGACCCGCTGGAAACGTGCTTCTCCTGCTATCGCCAGTTCCTCTACAACAACGAGTACACGCGTACGTTTGCGGATCTGGTGGCGTTTTGGCGCGAGTTTGATCACAGCGTTGCTGCCGCGCGAACCGAGCATACGACGCACGTGCACGAAAGCATACATGAACATCTTCTAGCCGAGCCGGAGGCGCGTATCCGGGCCTTGCTCGACTTTTGCGGTCTGGCGTTCGATCCGGCCTGCCTGCACTTTCATCGAACCGAGCGCGATGTGCGCTCGCCGAGCGCGATGCAGGTTCGCGAACCGTTGCGACGCGACACAGCCCGTACGCCACGCTATGGCAGCCTGCTCGATCCTTTGCGCCTGGAGCTTGGCATGCCGGCGTTTGCCCGATAGACGATCGTTGTTGGCACAAAGAATATTCGTCCGTGGCGCCCAGCACACCGCTCGATTGCGGGGAGCAAGCAGACAGCATCAGTGCTGCGCGTTTGGCCCGAGCGCTATCGACTTCGTTCCCGCTTTTGCCTTTCCGCAGGCGGCGGGCAGCCACAAGCACCACTGAGAGTAGGCCAAGGAGTGCCGTGATAAAGTTCAGGGCTGAACGGAAGGTCCGAGCATTGCTCGCTCCGCAAATTCCGGCAGCGGCGATCGCGCCCGTTTTCTCAAATACGCGTCACATACCCGGTATACAAACACATGTCCGACCGCAACGATCGACTCTGGAACAATGCTCAGCGCTTCCTTTCGCAGGGGCAAATCGACGCTGCGCGCAGCGCGCTCGAATCCCTTGTCCAGGACGACCCGGCGCACATCGAGGCGCAATTGTTCCTGGGCGGCATTGCGTGGGAGGAAGACCGTATACAGGACGGAACCCGGCACGCGCTCGATGCATCACGCCATCCCCCTGAAAACGCGCTGCTCATCAGCGACCTCGTTACCGCGTTGTTGCAGGCCGGTGAAGTCGTCGCGGCTAGAACGCTGCTGGAACACCCGCTGCTCGCGAACACAACGTCGATCGAGGTCCTGCTCCGTTTGGCGAGCTTTCGAAGCCGGCTTGGCGAGCACGCCGCGGCGCTGGCGTTGTACGAACGGGCCAAGACAGCGGGTGCGGACGGTGCCGAGTTCCGCTTTTCGCGCGGAATGCAGCTGATTTTCAATGGCCGCATGGAAGAAGCACGGGCCGAGCTCGAAGCCTGCCTTCGCATGCCCTCAGCACCTGGTCGCGCGGCGTTCGAGTTGGCGCGCATGCGTCCGCAGACGGTCGAGGACAATCATCTGCCTTATCTCGAGGAACGCCTGAAGAGCGTTTCGCCGCGCAGTGAAGACTGCGCGGCGCTCGAGTTTGCGCGTTACAAGGAACTCGAGGATCTGGGCCGTTATGACGAGGCATGGATCGCGCTGGCGCGCGGCAACGCGTTGATGTACGCGCGCCAGAGGCACGATCCGGAACAAGCCGCTCGCTTGTTCAAGGGCCTCCAGGCAGTCTGCACCGCGCAATTCCTTCAGCCGGAAGCGGTGGTTCACGAGGGGCCGCAACCGATCTTCATCATCGGCATGCCGCGTTCTGGAACGACCCTGCTCGATCGTATCCTCGGCAATCATTCGCAGGTCACTTCGGCTGGAGAACTCGACGATTTTGCGCTCCAGGTACGCTGGGCGGCGAATCACCGCAGCACGCTGGACGACGTTGTCCTGCAGCGCCTTCCGGGGGTCGACTTCGCGGAACTTGGCCGTCGCTATCTGGCACAGAGCCAATGGCGCGCGCAGGGTCGGCCGTTCTATACCGACAAACTACCGCGCAACTGGATGGTCGCGGGATTGATTCGCCGTGCTCTTCCGCAGGCGCGCATCCTCAACCTCGTCCGCGATCCAATGGACGTTTGTTTTTCAAATTTCCGCGTGATGTTTGCCGACGCATTTGCGCACATCTATGACCTTGATGCGCTAGCTGCGCATTATCATCAATACCGCAGCACGATCGCCCACTGGCATGCCGTGATGCCGGGGCAGATTTTGGATGTCTCGTATGAGGATCTCGTCCGCGATACCGAATCGATGACTCGAAGAATCCTCGCGTTCTGCGGCCTCGACTGGGAACCGGGTTGCGTGGATTTGAGCCGCAACACCCGCGCTGTAGCGACATTGAGTGCAGCTCAGGTTCGCGAACGCATCCACACGCGAGCGTTCGAGGAATGGCGCAACTACGAACAACAGCTTTCGGGCCTCAAGGCCAAGCTTTCAGTCGTTGAAGCGTTGCAGCAAACAGCTTGAAGCTGAAATCGCGACCAGTCACAGTCCGGGGAGAGCGATTGGCTTTTTCTGCACTCGACGGCAAAGAATGCCCTCAGCTGATCGCTTCGGTCGAATAACCCCAGTGTCGCAACATCGGCTCGACGATCGGCAGCACTGACTCGAAATCCTTGCGGTACCGCAGCCAGCGATTCATGCCCTTGCGGTTCACGGGCTCGATGACCTGTGAGTAGCTTGGCGTCGCGATATAGCCCTTGTTCCGCGCGTGCTGATCGAACCCCAGCATTGGCGATGCGTCCTCCAGCTCGAGAAAGGCCGCGATGCGTCGCGTCTGCGCATCGGTATCCACGACGAGGTCTTCATAGCGGGACACCAGCACGTTGGGTTGAAAGACCGCTACATGCCGCAGCCAGACCTGCATCGCCTCGACATAGGCTAGTGCGAGGCGATCGAGTGTGGCGGTCGACGCAATCAGGATGCTTGATCGAAAGTTCTGCATGTAGCAGCTGAGTATCACGTCGCAGGGGTGGCGAATGGCCAGCACATGCTTGGCTGCCGGATAGAGCCTGTAGATCAGCGGTAGCCAGAGCATGTTGAGGGGATTCTTGTCGACCAATCGCGCATCCCAGCGGCGGCGGATTTTTTCCGACACCATGACGAGGTAGCGTTTGCGCAATTCGTCGCAATCAAGTTGACGCAGGACCGCGAGGTCGGTGAGTACGGCAGGATCATGCCTGCGCAGCGTGTCCGCAAGCCGATTGAAGAATGGATTCTCATCCATTGATTGCAGCCCTGGATGTGCGTCCAGCATCTGCTCGAGCAAGGTCGTTCCCGAACGTGGGAATCCCAGAATGAAGACCGGCGAATGCGCACTATCCGGAGCGGCGAGACTCGGCCAGCTTCGGTAAGCGTCGGCAGACACTTCGATGAGGGACGCAGGCAGGGCGGGTGTCGTAGGAGCGAAATCCTGCGGGCTGGTGATCAGCGACTCGGCAACCTGGACGTCATGGGCCCTGACCAGAGCCTGCATTGCCGCTTCGTAGGCTGCCTGCTTGTCGCATGCTTCAGCCAGCTTGAAATAGTGCGACGCGTCCTGCTCGCTGCGCGGACCGGATTGTTGCAGAAGTAAACGGGCCCCGGCGGCATCGCCCCGGCGCAGCATCAGGGTCGCGAGCACATGATCCGCCTCACGACGGCTCGGGTCTGCTGCCGCCAATCCCGTAGCGACAACGGATGCGGCAAGTGCTTGGGAATCGTCGAGGCGATTTACGCGTTCGTAGATGGTTGCGAGGAAGAGTTTCGCCGAGACATCCAGCGGATTGGCCCGAACGAGATCCTCTATCAGTAGTTGAGGCCCGATTGCGTCGCCCAGCAGCAACAGGATATGGGCCAGTTCGCTTTGCAGCGGCGGGTTGTCGAGCGGAAGCCATTGTCGCCAAGGCCGCAGGAGATCCTCGGCGCCATGGAAATCCTGGCATCGCGTACACGCACGAGCGGCATGGATTCGAATCAGGGGCAGCTCGCGATCGAGCTCGAATGCGTCGAGCAGCATATCGCGCGCGTCCGCATTGTCCTGGCGCGCGAGCAGAAGCAAACCGAGTCCGACGCGGGGACCTGAATTTCCGGAGTCCAGGCGTATGGACTCACGATAGGCGGCTTCGGCTTTCTCAAGCGCACCGGTGTCGCGCAGGGCTGTCGCATAGTTGTTCCAGTGCGCACTCTCCCCGGGGGCCACGGCGGTCAGACGTGTGTACGTTTCAACGGCTTCCTCGGGCTTGTTCTGCAGCTGCAAACTGATGGCGAGGATGGCGAGCATGTCTTCGCGCGGAGCTGTATCGCTCAGCTGCGTACGCGCAAGCCGTTCCACATTCGTCCAGTCGCCGGAACGCATTGCAGCGGAAATCTCGTTGGCATTAATTTCGGTCATATCGTCAAAAAAAAAGGCCGCGCGGATATCCGCGCGGCCTCCAAGCTTACAGGGTTAACCCAATCTTAGAACTTGACCGTCACACGACCCCAGTAATAGCGGCCCATCAGGTCGAAGTCGCTTGGATCGGTGTTGGCGTTCAACGTGTTGTTCGCATACAGGAACGGCGGCTGCTTGTCGCCCACGTTGTTCACGCCCACGTCGATACGCGTATTGATCGGCTCGATGTTGTAGCCGAACTGGATATCGTTGTACGTGGTTGCACCGTACTTGTACTGCAGACCATGGATCGAGCAGTAGCTGCCGTAGTAGCACTGACCAGCCGGGAACACGTCCTGCGACGGCGACTGCGAGCCCAAGCGGAAGCGACCGATATAGCGCATCGACCACGACGCATCAAACGAACCCAGCTGCCAGCCAACCTGCGACTGTGCGCGCCAACGCGGGAACAGGCACACGCCACCACCGGCGCCCGGGCAGGACGCTGCCTGCGAGGAACCGAAGGTCAGGAAATGACCGGCGTAGTGATAGACCGTGTTGCCAGCTGTGCCGGGTGCGGTGTTGATGTCGTAGGTCTTCGAATACGTCGCATTGAGCGACAGATTGAATTTACCGAACGAGAACTCCGGCAGGCGGTAGTTCAACGCAAAGTCGGTACCGGCGACATCGACACGACCCAGGTTGCCGGTCGG
>JBDSNK010000066.1:0-12561 GCA_039915385.1 Dokdonella sp. | reverse complement strand
CCGTACAGGCCGCCGGTTGCGAGCACGAACGCGACAGCGGCGAATGCGCCGAGCAGGATCAGGCTGAAGCGGCGATCCGCTAGCGCGCTGGCGCGCACTTCGGTGAGCGGACGCAGACTGTACGGAATTCCGGCGCCGATGCTTTGCATCTTGTTGCGCAACTCACCCATCGACGCGGCTGCGGGAAGGCGAGAGCGCACGACGATGTTGAATTCGGCTGCCGCCATCGGCCACTGATCGAGATCGACATAGACCGTGCCGCTCGGCGCGCGATCCAGTCGCCGCTCGTGCACGTCGCCGACGACGCCGACGATTGTCAACGGATGCACCCCGCCGTCCATGTTGCCGAACTGGATGCGCTGACCGATCGGATCGCGGTCGCCCCAGGTCGCGTGCGCGGCGGCCGCGCTGATCACGGCAACATGATCACCATCAGGTCGATCGCTGCCGGTGAAGCTGCGGCCGCGCAACAGTGGAATGCCGGTTGCCTTGAAGTAGTCGGCGCTTGCGACTCGGAACTCGGCTTCGCCAATCGTCGGTGACGGCGGTTCGAAGCGGGTGACCGCGCCATCCCAGAACGATCCGTTCGCGCCGCTCGCCGTGAGTGGCAGGCTGCTCACTCCGCCGACAGCGTCTACATCGGGCAATTGTGCGAAAGCGCTCATCAGTTCGCCGTAGCGACGCGCCGTTGCAAGTGCTGTTGTTGTGTCACGCGTCCATGCCTGCGAAACCTCCACGCTGACGACACCCTCGGCATCGAAGCCGGGATCGACGGCAAGCAAGGTCAGGAAACTGCGTCCGAGCAATGCAGCTCCGGCAAGCAGGATGGTTGTCAGCGCGGTCTGCCCGACCAATAGCGCAGTGCGCGTGCGCAAATGGCTGCGCCCCGGCGATTGACCGCGGCCGCTCTCGCGCAATTCGCCGATCGTATTCTGTCTGCGGCTGCTCCAAAGTACGGCGCCGCCGGTGATGGCCGCGATCACGATGGCCGCCAACGCGCTGATCGCGATACTGCTCACACCCAGATGAATGCCGCCAGCACGCGGCAGGCTGCCGCCGGCGAGGCTGACGAGGATGCGAATCGCCGCCGCCGCGAGCGCGAGCGCGATCACGCATGCGGCACTCGCGATCAGCAGACTTTCGAACAGGACCTGGCGTGCCAGGCGCGTCTTGCTCGCGCCGAGCGCGGCACGTACGGCCAGTTCACGCGAGCGCGAACCGTTCAACGCGAGCAACAGGTTGGTCGTATTGCTGATGGCGATCAGCAGCAGGAACAGCGTGCCCGTTGCGAGCACGAGCAATGCGCTGCGTACGGGTGCGGCGATCGCATCGCCGAGCAATTGGACATCGAATCCAACGGCATCGGTGCTCTTGCCGAAGCGCGCCTTCAGTCCGGTTGCCAATGTGTCCGCGGCAACGCGCGCCTGACCCAATACCGTTGCAGTACGCAGGCGTCCAACCGCTTCGAAATTGTGCGCACTGCGCGAGGTGCCGGGATCGTCGAGGAAGGGTCGCCAGGCAACGGTGTCCTGCGGAAACGCGAATCCGGCGGGCATCACGCCGATGATCGCGTAGCGTTCACCATCGAGGTCGATCGTGCTGCCGAGGACGTCGGCCCGCGCATGCAGCAAGCCCTGCCAGAGTCCGTAGCCGACGACGGCGACCTTGTCGTGCTCAGCCGCTGAGAACGTGCGACCGAGCTGCGGCGCTACACCCAGGGTGCGAAAGAAGTCTCCGCCACTTGCGTCGACGGTCGCGTGCAACGTCGTGTCGCCGCTGTTGATCGTGCCCGAATTGGCGGCATGGAAGGACATCGAGGAGAACTGATCGACCGTGGCGGTGAAGTCCGCATAGTTGGGATAGGCGAGAGCCATTGAATGGCCGTCGGCGGCACGTTCTCGAATTTGCACCAGCTGCTCTGCCGCGGGATACGGCAACGCGCGCAACAACACCGCATCGATTACGCAGAAGATCGCAATAGCGGCGGCCATGCCGGTGGCCAGCGTGAGCAGCGCAAATGCAGCGGTGCCGAGATGGCTGCGCAAGCTGCGTACTGCAAACCGCAGATCGGGAAGAATGTTCATTGAGTCAGCCTCATTGAACCCAGGCCGCGACCCATCGCGCGGGCATTGAAGAGCGGAATATTGACGGTCTCATTCATGCCGCAGTGCCTGCATCGGCGCGATGCGTGCGGCGCGGCGTGCGGGTAGCCAGCAGGCGAACAGCGTGGTTGCTGCAAGCAAGATCGATGCAGCGACAAACGCGGACACGTCTCCGACTTCCGCACCCAACAGCAGACTTGCTATCAGCTGCGCGCAACCCAGCGACACCAGCGATCCGATCACCATTCCGACACCGATCAAACCCGTCCCGCGACGCATGACCTCACGCAGGATTCGCGCCGGGCTTGCGCCTAGCGCGAGACGCACGCCGAATTCACGCGTGTGGCTGGCGATATGCATCGTGATCAGCCCATACAGGCCGATGACAGCGAGCAGCAGGCCGAGCGTGCCGAGTGCAAGCGACATCCAGCCCGCGATGCGCTGCGGCAATAGCGACAGTGCGATGAAATCCGCGAGCGGATGCACCTGGCCGGCAGGCTGTGATGCTTCCAAGGTGCGCAATTCTCCCTGAAGCTGTTGCGCGAACGTGTTGGCCGGCAGGATCGTTTTCACGACCAGAGATGTCTCGGCATGTGGCCACTGTGTCAATGGCAGGAACAGGAACGGTTGATCGACGTCCGACAGCGATGCGTAGCGGCCATCTGCCGCGATGCCGATGACGGTCAGCTGGCGTATGTCCTTGCCGTCGCCATAGCTGAAGGTGCGGCCGAGCACGTCGCCATCCGCTGAGAGCCGATGCGCGAGTGTGGTATTGACGATGCCGACGTCGCCGCTGCCTTTGGCGTCGTGCGTGTCGAAATCGCGTCCACGCATTTTGATTTCCAGGGCTGCGAAATAGCCCGGTGAAACCAAGTTGACGTCTGGCGACAGTTCATCTTCGCCCAGGCCAGCGACCTGGAAGCTGCCCATCTCCATGCGGTCGAGGCTGAGCGGCGTCACTGCGGCGAGAGTGGCCTGCTGCACGCCGGGAAGCGCTCGTGCACGTTCGATCAATGACTGTTGCAGACGCAGTTCGTGCGATTCCTCGTAGCCGCTCGGACGCAGGTTGAAGTCGGCGACGAGCACGTTCTGCGCGTCGAAGCCCAGATCGATCGTAGCGGCGCGCTGCATGGCACGCAGGAACAATCCGCCGGTCACAAGCAGGACCAGGGTCAGTGCGATCTGCGCAACGACGAGGGATGCGCCCATGCGTGAGCGCCGGCCGGCAGTCTGACGCCCACCCAGTGCTTCGCTCGCGCCAGGGGCGCGATTGGACGCGCGCAACGCGGGCAGCAGGCCGAATCCCATGGTCGTTGCGAACACACAGCCAAGTGCAAACAGCAGAACCATTGCGCTGATCGGAATCTGCAGCAACACCGGCACCGGTGTCGGCAGATCAATCCGTTCCAGCAAGCGGCACCACCACAGGCTCAGCGCCACTCCGACGATGCCTGCTGCGGCGGCAAGCAGCGCGCTTTCCGCCAGCAGCTGCGAGATGATCCTGCCGCGACTCGCGCCGAGTGCGAAGCGCACCGCGATCTCGAAGCGACGCCCTTCGCCACGCGCCAGCATCATGCCCGCGACGTTGACGCAGGCAACGAGCAGGATCATTGAAATCAGCGCAAACAGAAAACCCGAAAATGCGAGCAGGTTGCCGTGGAATTCGCCGGGCATCGAACGCAACGCTGAAACACCCACGCCGGGCTTGTCTTTCGAGGTCCCGTACTCCGCCGCGAGTTGCGTGGCGATCGAGGACAATTCTTGTTCGACGTGGGTCGCCGTCACCTGCGGCGCCAAGCGTGCACCGATCGAGAGCCAGCGTGAATTGCGGTTGGTGAGGGCTTGCGCCATTCCTGGTTGCAGCAGCGCGCGTTGGCTCAGCGGCAGGTAGATCTCGGGACTGAAGAACCCGATGAGCCCGTGAAACGTGGGTGCCGTCACTCCAATCAGGGTGAACGCGTGTCCGTTGATCAAGACGGGCTTGCCGATCGCCGCGTCATCGGCGTTGAGATATTTGCGCCACGCCGCGTAGGTGGCGACGGCGACCGGCGACGCCGAATCGCTGCGGTCGTCATTCGCGTTCAGCAGTCTGCCGCGATAGGGCGTCACCTGCAGAGCGTCGAAATAGTTGCCACTCACCATCGTGCTGAGGCTGCGTTGCGGCTCGTTGTGGGCGGTGAGGTTGACCGCTTCGAGTCGGTAGGCAAACAACGCGGCCGACGATTTGATGCGTTCGGCGTAGTCGCGGAAGTCCGGATACGAGAAGCTGGTGTAGTTGTTGCCGCGCCGGATGCCGTCGACCTCGACCAGTTCCTGTGGCGCGCCGACCCCTTGCACGCCTGCGAACAAATACGTGTTGACCGCGCTGAACAAGGTTGTCTCGGCGCCGACGCCGATCGCAAGCGAGAGTATCGCGAACAACGCAAATCCCGGACGCGCCAGCAGCTGGCGTGCAGCGTGGCGGATGTCCTGCAATAGAATCGAAAGCATGGAAATTCCTCTGGAGTAGGCGAGCACCGACGCGTTTGCGGCGGCAATCATTCGTAACGCAGCGCTTCAAGCGGCGTGATGCGCGCCGCCCTGCGTGCCGGTAACCAGCAGGCGAGGAGCGCGGTTGCAGCAAGTACCAGCACGACGGCAGCGAGGCTGGTCAGATCGATGCTGCCCACACCGAACAACTGGCTCTTCATCAGGAGGCCCAGCACGAATGCGCCGAGTACCCCGATGCCCAGCCCGAAGGCGGCCAGGCGCGCACCATCGCGCAGTACCTGCCGGCGAATGCGCGTGGCGTCGGCGCCAATCGCCATGCGCACGCCGAACTCGCCGGTGCGCTGGGCGACCGTGAATGCGAGGACTCCGTAAATGCCGATCGCGGCAAGCAACAGGGCCAGTGCGGAGAAGATGCCGATGAGTTGCATCGGCACGCGTCGGCCGGCCAGTGAAAGATCGATGCGTTCATCCATCGACTTGATGTCGAACAGCGGCAGGTCGGTATCGACGGAACGGATGGCAGTGCGCATGGGCTGCACCAGCGCGGCCGGAGCGACCGAGCTGCGCACACTGAGCAGAGCGATGGCACTCGGCGTGTTGGCGAAATTGAAGTAGTAGGTCTCTTCGCGCGGCGGTGACGCGAGATCCATGTACTTGGTGGTGCCGACTACACCGATGATCGTGTACAGGTCGGGCTTGCTCGCTGACCCCATGTTGAGGCGATGGCTTAACGCATCGCCATTCGGAAAATGTTTGCGCTCGAACATTTCGTCGATGACGGCGACCGGCGCGGCGGCGTCCCAGTCGGCACGCGTGAATGTGCGCCCACGCAGCACTGGAATACCCATCGCCTTGAAGTAGTCTTCATCGATGCTGAGCACGTGGCCGTGTGGCGGCGACCCTGTCTCGACTTCTCCGTCCACGCGATAGCTTGCGCCGCCTTCGTCACCGGTAAATGGCATGGAATCCACTAGCCCGACAGAGTCGACACCGGGCACCTTGCGCATTTCGTCGAGGATGCGGGCAAAGCCGCGTGCGCGCGCGGGTCCGTCCTTGTATTTGCTCGCGGGCAGGGCGATGGCCGCGGTGAGCAGACTGCCGCTATGAAAGCCGGGACGTTCGTCGAGTACTTTGGCGAAGCTGCGCAACAGCAAGCCTGAGCCAGCGAGCAGAGTCACCGCGAGTGCGAGCTGCACGACCACGAGTACGTTGCGCGTGCGCCGCGCGCCGAGCCCGCCGCCACTCAAACGACCCGCTTCGCGCAGCGCCTGTTGAGGCCCTGCACCGATCGCGGACAACACCGGGAGCAGACCGAACAGGAAACCAGCAAGCAGCGAAAGCAGCAGGCTGAATCCGAGGACGCGTGCGTCCGGTGTGAGGATGACCCAATCGGGTACCAGGCCGGAACTGGCAAAGACCCTCGCGCCGCCGAGCGCGATTGCCATGCCGAGTGAGCCGCCGACGGTGGCGAGCAGCAGCGATTCCATCAACAACTGTCGCGCAATGCGCCCGCGCCCGGCGCCGAGTGCCGAGCGCACGGACAGCTCCTTGCGTCGGGTCGAAAAGCGCGTCAGCAGCAGGTTGGCAATGTTTGCGCACGCGATCAGGAGGACAAGGCTGACGGCACCTTGCAACAGGAACAACACCTGGGAGTTTTCGCCTGCCAGCAGCGTGCGCAACGGTTGCGCCGTGACCGTGAATCCCGCCGCCTGCATGTATGTGCGAAACCCGGCGCCGTCGACGCCGGACGCGCCGATGCGTTCATAGTTGCGATTGCTGATCGCGTCGCATTGCGCCTTTACCTGGGCGACATCGGCGCCGGGCGCAAGTCGTGCAACGCTATAGGAGAATTCCTGGCCGCGTTGACTATCGGTTTTTTGTGCGTCGGTGAACGCAAATGGGGCATACAGTTGCACGTCCCTGTTCGGAAACATGAAGGTCTCGGGCATCACGCCGACCACGCGCCAGTTTTCTCCATTGAGCCGCAGGTCGCGACCGACAATGCCGGGATCTGCGCCGAATCGATTGCGCCATAACGCGTTGCCCAGCACGACAACCCTTTCCTTGCCGATTTGCGCCTCATCGTCGGTGAAGGTACGGCCGAGTGTCGCACCCGCGCCCAGCGTCGAGAACAGTGACGGTGTCACACGCAGCGCGCGCAGCCGTTCCGGTGCGCCTTCGGTGGCCAGGTTGAGGCTCGCGTTGGTATACAGCGCACTGTCGGCGAGCGCAGGCACATCCGCGCGACGATCGAGGTAGTCGGGAATCGAGACGCCTGCACGACCGGGGCCTGATTTCGAGTAGCTGTTGCTGAGGTCGATCAGCGCGGCATCGTCGCGATACGGAAGCGCCTTCAGATAGATGCCATCGATGAGGCTGAACACGAGCGTGTTCGCGCCGATGCCGAGCGCGAGCGTGAGTATGACCGCAGTGGAGAAGCCCGGGCGCGCAAGCAGGGTGCGCATCGCGTAGCGAAGATCCTGAAGCGATGTGTCGAACATGGTCATGTCCCCGTTGCGAATTGGATATCGATCGGCCGATTCATTGCCTGCGATGCCTGAGGCCTTCTTCTACTCATGGCGCAGCGCGACGATAGGGTCGATGTGCGCCGCGCGCCGAGCTGGAACGAAGCCGGCCAGCAGGGCGAGTGCGAGCATGCCGATGCCGAGCGGCAACATGGTCCATGCATCGCCGAACGATGCGCCGTATACGTACGCGCCAACGATCCGGATCAACGGCAGGGCGAGCAGTGCACCGAGCGAGACGCCCGCGGCTGCGAGGCGGATCGCGCGCAGCAGCAGTCCGCTCATCACCTGTCGCGACAGCGCGCCGAGCGCGAGCCTGATACCGAATTCGCGGCGGCTCGTTTCGACGAGGAAGCCGAGGGCGGCATACAAGCCGCCGAGCGCGATCAACAGGGAGCATGCGGCGAACGTCGCGAACAGAAAACTGCTGAGCTGTTCGCGGCCGACGTTTTCGGCGAGGCGCGTTTGCAACGGGGCCAGGTTCCACCACGCCAGTTCCGGATCGATTTGCGCCAGCGCGCGCTGGATGTTGGCGGTGAGCTGCGGCGAAAGCGCGCTGGCGCGCACCGCAATCGATATCGCCGCGTAGTCGTAGACGCTGCCGGCGGTCGTCGACATGTACCAGCTGCGCGCGGCGGGCGTATCCGGATCGCGCACGGCTTCGACCACATCGGCAGCGACGCCTATCACGTGCAGTTGCGCAATCCGCTGGCGTTGTGAGCTGAGCCGATCCAGGGTCTTGCCAACGGCGTCCTCGTGAGGCCAGGTGTGTTCGGCGAAACTGTGCGAGACGATCACCGCATCGACGTCGCGCGCAGGATTGGCACGGTCGAAGCCCTGCCCGGCGAGGAGCGGGATGCGCATCGTGTCGAGGTAGTCCGGCGTGACCAGGCGATGGTTGGTTGATTCAAAGCCGGGATCGGGCAGTGGTGCGCGCCCCGGCACGACGAAGCTCGCGCCCCAGTCGCCGCCGTAGTCGGGCGTCACCGTCGATCCGCCAGCGGCCTGCACACCCGGGAGCGCGCGCAATGCGGCAAGCAATCGCGTCGTCAGCGCGTCGCGCGATGCGGGCGTCGGATAGCGTGTCGCCGGGAAGGCGAGGTCGGCCACCATGAGATCCTGACTGTCGAAGCCGCGGTCCATGTTGAGCAAGCGCGTATAGCTCATCGTCACCAGCAGAGCCGTTGCCGCGAGCGTGAAGGACAGCGCGCACTGCACGATGGTGGCTGCGGACAAGCGCCTGCGCATGCTGCGATCGATGGTGGCGCCGCGCGTGCGCGAATCCAGCGCCGGCGCTGCGGCGAACGCCTGGCGAACATCGAGCAAGGCAAGGCCAAGTGCGACCAGCACCGCAATCAAGACGATCCAGGCCGCGGTAGGCAGGTCGAGCCGCGCGACGCTGTCGAACTCTCGAATCGATGCGCCACCGCTCAAACCGAACAGGGGTTCGTACAGGTGCGGCGCGACGATCAGTGCGAGTACCAGTGCGGTGCCGACGACGAGGCTGCTGCGTACGAGCGCGCGACGGAACAAAGCCGCACGACTCGCGCCGAGTGCCAGACGAACGAGCGTCGATTGCGCTTCGGCAATGCCTTGTGCGTAGAACAAGGTTGCGGTGTTCAGCGTGGCGATGAGGACGACGAACAGTGCGCTGGCGAGAAGCAGCCACAGCGTCGGGCGCAGATCGCGCACCCCTTCATCGCGCAAGCCCGACAAGCTCGCGGCGTCGGCGCGGTCCAGGGTCGGTTGGGTCTGATGGATCGACGCCGCCAGTGCGCTGAGCCCTGCTTGCGCTGACGCGAGGTCAATGCCGTCGCGCAGCCTTGCCGGCGCATAGAGGAAATTGCCGTGGACCTGGCGCAGCAGTTCGTCCATGCGCAGCGGCAACCACAATTGGGCGCCATACGGGTGCATCAGACGCGGCGGCATGACACCAATGACCGTGCGCAACTGGCCGTCGATGGTCAGCTGACGGCCGAGGATTAGCGGATCGGCGTGGTAGCGATTGCGCCAGACTCCATCGCCGAGGAGAGCGACACCGTCGCGTCCGCTCATGTCCTCGCCGTCGGCGAAATCGCGACCGAGCTGCGGCGATATGCCGAGTACATGAAAAAAGTTCGAGCTGACCATGCCAGCGGCAACGGAGTCGCTCGTGTCATTGCCTCGCAAGGCGACGTTCTGCGTCGTCGCGGCTGCCATATCCTCAAACACGGTTTGCGCGTGGCGCCACACCTCGAACACCTGTGGTGACATGTTGAGTAGCGCCGAGCTCGCGCTTGCGCTGATGCGTTCGCGCACGCGCACGACGCGATCGATGTCATGCACCATTGACGGGCGAAACAAGAATGCCTGCAGCACGCTGATGATCGCGGCAAAAAGCGCAATCGAGAGCGTGAGGGCCACGATCGAGGCGATGACCGGACCGGGGCGACGCCGTACCGCACGCGCACATTCGGAAAGAAGGGAGATGATCATTTACGCGCCATCTGGATGGATGCGCGCCACCAACCGAGCTGGCGCGCAGTTGCGCTCACGACGCGGAACGCTCGCTGCGCGGACGCATCAGACGCTGGTCCTCTTCGTGGCGCAGGCGATGCATGGTTGCTTCGTCGACAACACGACCGTCGAACATGAATATCCGCCGATCCGCAAATTCGGCGTAACGCGGATCGTGGGTGACCATGCAGATCGTCGACCCGGCCTTGTGCAGTTCATCGAGCAAAGCCATCACGGCTTCGCCGTTCTTCGAATCGAGATTGCCGGTTGGTTCATCGGCAAGGAGAATTGACGGTGCGCCGACCAAGGCGCGAGCGACCGCGACGCGCTGTTGCTGGCCGCCGGAAAGCTGCGCCGGGTAGTGCTTCACACGATGCGCCATGCCGACGCGTTCGAGCGCGGCGATGGTGCGGTCGCGGCGTTCCGCCTTTGACACGCCTTCGCGGTAGGTCAATGGCAATTCAACGTTCTCGAAAACGCTGAGGTCGCCGATCAGGTTGAACGCCTGGAATACGAAACCGATCTCCTGGTTGCGGATCTGCGCGCGTTCGCTGGCGCCGATGTCGGCAACCTGGCGGTTGTTGAGCGTGTAGGTGCCTTCACTCGGTGTATCGAGCAGGCCGAGAATCGCGAGCAGGGTCGACTTGCCGCAGCCGGAAGGCCCGGAGATCGACACGTATTCGCCACGCTTGATGTCGAAATGCACGCCGGCCAGCGCATGCGTCTCGACTTCGTCGGTCAGGAACACCTTCTTGATGCTGTCCATGCGGATCAGCGAATCGGCGCGGTTCGTGTCGTTCATCTAGGTTTCCTGTCAGGTCTTTGCAATGCAGTTGTCGCAAGTTCTGGACTGGGATGCACTTTCGTGCTCCCGCGTTTCACTTGAGGCGGATCTTGTCGTGCTGGTCGTAGGCGCTGGTGTCGGACAGGACCACGCTGTCGCCGACCGAGAGGCCGTTGTGGATCTCGATCAGGTTGACCGAGCTCTTGCCCAGTTGCACCGGCACGCGAGTAGCGATGCCAGTGCTTTGGTCGAGACGGAACAGGCGCACTTCGGCGTCGGGTTGGCCAAACGCCGGGCGACCGACATACAGCACATCCGGCAGGCGCTCGATCTCGATCGTGCCGTCCACGGAAAGATCAGGTCGCGCACCGGGTGGGAGCGCTCCGATCAGGTCGACATCCACTTGCACGGTACCGTTCTGCACCGCGGGATCGACGCGCGCGACTTTGCCGTCGACGATGCCGTTGCGTGTGTCGACCTTGACCGGCTGTCCAAGTACGATGTCTTTCGCCTGCGTTTCGGCGATGCGCAGTTGGGCGCGCAATTCGTTCGGACGCGCAACGCGCGCGAGGTTGGTACCGACGACGACCTGTTGGCCTTCCTCGACGGGCACCTGCTGCAACACACCGTGAATGCCGGCGCGCAGATGCAGCGCATCGGCCTGCCGCTGACGCAATTCGCGCGTCGCCACCAACTGGTCCAGGCGCGCCTGCTCCGCCGCGATCTGTGCCGCGATATTGCGCTGGAACTCCACCACGCGCTGCTGCTCGATCTTCACGCGGTTCTTCAACTGCTCCAGCACGACCAGACTCTTCTTGTATTGCACGGCCGGAATCACGCCTTTCTCGGCGACGGTTTTTTCCGCTTCGGCCTGCATGCGCGCAGTCTCGAAATCGCTCTGCGCCTGCGCGAGTGCGGATTGTTCGTCGAGCAACTTTGAGCTGAGGTCGGTACGTTTCGCGGCGAGATCGGACTGCGCTGCCGTCACCGCCGTCTTGCCAGCGAGCAACTGGTCGTCGACTTCGGGATTGCTCAATTCGAGGATCACCGTATCGGGTTCAACCATGGCGCCGGGTCTGACGACGATGTGCTCGACGCGCGCGGCCGTCTCGGCGGCGATCCAGCGGATCTCTTTCGGCACCAGCGTGCCAGGACCGCGTACTTCGCGCAGCAGCTCGCCGCGCTTGACCGTATCGACCAGCACGCTCGTGCGTTCGATCGACGGGATGGCGGGACCAAGGGCGGCAAGGCCCATGCACGCGGCGGCGAGCGCGGCGGCGACGACTCCGCCGATCAGGTACTGGCGGCGGCGCTTGCGTTGTTTCAGTTCGGGGCGGGCAATATCCATGCGACAAACAGAGCAGGGACCATGCCAGCGGTCAGCGGAAACGTAACGCTTTGTTTTAAAAGTCTAAAAGAGGCGGCTCCGGTGAAAAGCGTCCGCTTTCGGACGCTTTGCGAACGCCGCCGTTCAGCTGTTCGACGACGAGCGGACTCGGCGGCGTCGGGCGAATCAGAACTCGAGTTCGACCGCCGCGCACAGGTAGTCGATCATCGGCGCGACGCGCTTGAACGTGTCCACCACGGTCGGCAACAGCTCGTCCGACGTCGCGACCGCATCGGCAAATCCCTGCCCGGCGGCAAAATTCTTGCGCATCAGGTCTGCGATCAACTCGTGCGCGGGATCGAATCCGCGCGGCGGGCGCGTCAGGCTTTCGCCCCAGAATTCGAAGCGCTCGCGAAATGCCTTTGACTGCGTTGCCTTCTTCCACGCAGCCGGATTGTCGGCGAGGAAAGCGCGGATCTTTTTCAGCGTCGCCGATTCCGGATGCCAGATGCCGCCGCCGGCGAAACAGTCGCGCGGCTGGATGTGCAGATAAAACGACGGAGCCTCGATCTCGCGTCGCCGTTCGTGCGCGAAGCGCGCACCGGCCCAGGCCTTATAAGGCGTCTTGTCGCTCGCGAAACGCGTGTCGCGATGGATGCGGAACAGCGATCCGCCCTGCGCGCGCGGATCGGCGCGGTAGTGCGTGCTGATTTTCGCGAGCGGACCCTGCAGATCGGTGATCAGGCGCAGGAACGGTTCGCGCAGCACGTCTTCGTAACGCGACTTGTTCGCGGCGAACCAGGCGCGATTGTTGTTCGCGGCGAGATCGCGCTGGAA
>JBDSNK010000054.1:0-13865 GCA_039915385.1 Dokdonella sp. | reverse complement strand
CGGGTGAGCATCAGGCACGCGAATTTCGCGGCGATGACGGATTGGCCGGAAGCTATCGCGGGGTTGGACGGCGTTTTGCTGGACCTGGGTGTCTCGTCGCCGCAACTGGATGACGCGACCCGCGGCTTCAGTTTTCAGCATGAAGGCCCGCTGGACATGCGGATGGATCCGACACGCGGATTGAGCGCGGCGCAGTGGCTGGCCGCAGCGGATGTGCAGGAGATCGCCGATGTTTTGTGGCGCCATGGCGAGGAAAAGATGAGTCGACGTATCGCGCGGGCCATCGTGGAGCGGACCGGCGAGCGCCCACTGGCGACCACGCGCGAACTTGCCGACCTTGTCGCCAGGACGATCGGATATCGCGAGCGCAACAAGCATCCCGCAACGCGCACGTTCCAGGCGCTGCGCATCCACATCAACGACGAACTCGGCGCCCTGCAACAGGGGCTCGACGGGGCGCTGGCTTGCCTTAATCCTGGCGGGCGTCTCGCGGTGATCAGTTTCCATTCGCTCGAAGACCGCGCGGTGAAGCAGTTTATCCGTGGCGAAGTAGCGCCCGCGGTCCGACGTGGGTTGCCGCCGCCGGAAGTGGCGCCAGCGCCCATGCTTGCAGTCGGCAAGGCGCAGTTCGCAGGCGATGCGGAATTGGCGGTGAATCCGCGCGCGCGCAGTGCGGTGCTGCGTATTGCGGAGAAGCGCACATGATCTGGCGCGTGCTCGCCCTTTCGGTTTTGCTGCTGGCAACCCTGGTCACGGCGATCGGTGTCGTCTATGCGCGCCAGCAGAGCCGCATCGCGTTCGTCGAGCTGACCCGGCTGGGCAACGAGCGCGACGACCTCAATTTTGAATTTGGCCGCCTGCAACTGGAACAGGCGACGTGGGCGGAAAATAATCGAGTCGAACAAATCGCCCGCGGCAAGCTCGGCATGGTTTCGCCAAGTTCGTCGGAAACCATCGTGGTCAAGCGGTGAGGACGATGCAGCAGACGCGCATCCACGTAGACAGCACCGCCAGGTGTCATGCGTGCGGGCGCCCATGTGACGCGCGCGGAGCGACGCGATGAACGAGCGCGTTCAGCCGGCCAATGCGCGCACGCGACTTTACGTCGTGATGGCGATGCTTGGTCTCGCGTCCAGCGCCCTTGTCGTCCGCGCGGTCGATCTGCAGGTGGTGCGCAAGGGTTTCTATCAGGAGCAGGGCGACGCGCGTTACTTGCGCGATCTGGATATCCCGGTCTCGCGCGGCACGATTTTCGATCGCAATGGCGAACCGCTCGCCGTGTCGACGCCGGTAGAGTCAATTTGGGCGAGTCCCATGGCACTGCTCGAACACGCCGATCGTATTCCGGAGCTCGCGACCGCCGCGGGGCTCGACGAGGACGCGCTCAAGCAGAAGCTCATGGCGTATTCGGACAAGGAGTTCGTCTATCTCAAGCGACACCTGAATCCGGACGACGCCCAGGTCATCCTCAAGCTCGATATTCCGGGAGTAGCGGGTCAGCGCGAATTCCGTCGCTACTATCCGAGTGGCGAAGTCATTGGGCATGTGCTCGGCTTCACCAACATCGACGATGCCGGACAGGAAGGGCTCGAACTCGCGTTCGACCAGTGGCTCGCCGGAGAGAAGGGCATCAAGCGTGTGATTCGCGATCGCCTTGGTCACGAAGTCGAGAACGTCGAACTCGTGCGTGAAGCCAAGCCGGGCAAAGACCTCACGATCTCGATCGATCGCCGCATCCAGTATCTTGCCTACCGCGAACTCAAGGCTGCATTGACCGAACACCACGCCTCGTCGGGTTCGATGGTGATCCTCGACGTGCCGACGGGCGAAATCCTCGCGATGGTCAACCAGCCGTCGTTCAATCCCAACGCACGCGGCAACGTCGATCCGTCGTACCGGCGCAATCGAGCGGCCACCGACGTAGTCGAGCCCGGCTCGACGATGAAGGCATTTACGATTTCGGCGGCTTTGGAAAGCGGCAAGTGGAAAGCGCATACGCCGGTCGATACGTCGCCTGGATCGTTGACCCTCGCGGGCGGCTGGACGACCCACGACGTGCACAATAAGGGTCTGATCGACGTCACTGGCGTCATCACGTATTCCAGCAACGTCGGTGCCGCAAAAATCGCGTTGACGATGACGCGCGACCACATGTACGACGTTTTTCATCGCTTCGGTTTTGGGGAAGTGACCGGTTGCGGCTTTCCCGGTGAATCACCTGGCAACCTGCCCATCGCAAAGAGTTGGGGGCCGGTCGAACAAGCGACGATCGCATACGGCTATGGTCTCAGCGTGACGCCGCTGCAACTCGCGCAGGGCTATGCAGCGCTTGCCAACGAAGGGCGACTCCGCTCGCCGACCTTCGTCAGGGGCGCGCAGAGTCCGGATCGGGCGGTGATCGACCCGCAAATTGCGGCGAGCCTCAAGACGATGCTTGAGACCGTGGTGCATCCGCCCGGCGGCGGTATCAAGGCGTCGATCACGAACTACCGCGTCGCGGGCAAGACGGGTACTTCGCGCACCGCGGTGGGCGGCGGCTATCAGAAGAAATATGTTTCGCTGTTTGCGGGGATGGTGCCAGCGAGTCAGCCGCGCCTGGTTGGCGTCGTGGTGATCCACGATCCGCAGGGAGCCTTCTACGGCGCGCTCGTCGCCGCTCCCGTTTTTGGCAAGGTCATGGAAGGGGCCCTGCGCCTGCTCGACGTATCGCCCGATGATGTACAGAACTGGTACACCGCAACGCCCGATCCAGCTCGCACCCTGCAACCTGCAAGGCAGGCGCCCGATGGCGCCACTGCCGAGCCGGACTTCGCGGAGGGCGTGCCCGAATGAACACGACGCATCGCGCAATGAGCGTGCGCGAACTGCTGCAAGGTCGCGCCGACGCTGGCGCGGCCGCCGACATCGTCGTGCATGGTCTCACGATCGACTCGCGCCGGGTCCAAGCCGGCGACGCATTCTTCGCCCTTGCCGGCGCGCATGCCCATGGCATTGTGTTTGCCTCGGCCGCGTCGGCGCGCGGAGCTGCGGTGATCCTGGCGGAAAATCCAGCTCGCGCGACGCCCGCGCCCGATGCCGGCAGCCCCGGGGAACGCGATAGCGACGTTTCGCCCACTGTTTGGGTGAATGACCTGCGCGGCGCGCTTGGTGCAATGGCTTCACGTTTCTTCGGCGAGCCCTCGCATGCACTTCAGGTCATCGGCGTCACCGGAACCAACGGCAAGACGTCGACGGTGCAATTGCTCGCACAAGCGCTGCACCATGCCGGTCACAACGTAGCGACGATCGGCACCCTGGGTGCGGGCCTCTACGGTGCGATCCGCGAAGGCGAACGCACGACGCCCGATGCGATCGCGGTCCATGGCCTGCTGGCGCAGTTTCGTGCCGAAGGCGCAAGCCACGTCGCGATGGAGGTGTCGTCGCATGCGCTGGACCAGGGGCGCGTCAATGCGGTCGCGTTCGACCTCGCCGTGTTCACCAATCTGACCCGAGATCACCTGGACTACCACGGAACAATGGCTGCATACGGCGAAGCCAAGCAGCGATTGTTCGCGTGGCCGGGACTCGGCACCGCGATCATCAATGTTGACGACGCTTTCGGTCGAGCACTGACTACGATGGTCGCGCCGAACGTCAAGCTATTGCGCTATGCAATGAATCACGACGACGTCGAGATCGTCGCGCGCAACATTCGAAGCGGCGGCGGCGGTCAATCTTTCCGGCTCATCACACCTTGGGGCGAGGGAGACGTCGCAACGCGTCTGCTTGGTCGTTTCAATATTTCGAATCTGCTCGCGGTTGCGGCCTGTCTTGGCCGACTCGGTTTGCCGTTTGCAACGATTTGCTCGGTGCTGACAGCGCTCGATCCGGTGCCCGGCCGAATGAGTCGCTTGGGCGGGGCCGGTGCGCAACCGCTGGTTGTTGTCGACTACGCGCACACACCGGACGCGCTCGAGCAGGCACTGACGAGCTTGCGCGCGCATTGCGCCGGACGGCTGTTCTGTCTATTCGGTTGCGGCGGCGAGCGCGACGGCGGAAAGCGGCCGCAAATGGGCGCGATCGCCGAGGCCTTGGCCGACCGCATCATCGTCACCGACGACAACCCGCGTGGCGAAGATGGCGAGACGATTATCGAGCAGATCGTTGCTGGCCTCGAACGGCCTCAACGCGCAACGGTCGAGCGCGACCGGGCCGCTGCCATCGCGCAAGTGATCGCATGGGCGCAGCCCGGCGACGTGGTTCTCATCGCAGGCAAGGGTCATGAGCCTTACCAGGAGATCGCCGGCAGCAGGCAGCCGTTCGATGACCTTGCACTGGCGCGTCAAGTGTTGGAGCAGCGCGCATGTTGAATCTGCGCCTGGTCGATATCGCCAAGTGGACGGGGGGTCGCCTGCATGGCGCGGACGCGACGATAGCCGCGGTTTCGACCGACACGCGCACGCTGGCAACGGGGATGCTGTTCGTAGGGCTCAAGGGCGAACACCACGACGGGCACGCGTTCGCCGCGATTGCACGTGAACTGGGCGCAACCGCGCTGCTGGTGTCGCACCTGCTCGAAGTCGATATCCCGCAAGTCGTCGTCGCCGATACGTTGGTGGCACTCGGCGATCTAGCGCGCGTCGTGCGTGCACGCAGTCGCGCACGCGTCGTCGGCATCACGGGCTCGAACGGCAAGACGACGGTGAAAACCCTGGTTGCCTCAATCCTGGGACGGCATGGCCGCACGCACGTCAACGCCGGCAACTTCAACAACGAGGTCGGCCTGCCGCTGACCTTGCTCGCGATGCCTGAGGACAGCGAATTTGCCGTGCTCGAAATGGGCGCGGGAAAACCGGGGGACATCGCCTATCTGGCGCGCATCGCGCAACCTGACGTAGCTCTCGTCAACAACGTTGCCGCTGCTCATCTGGAGCGCATGGGTTCGCTGCAGGGCATCGCCGAAACCAAGGGGGCGATTTATCGTTCGTTGCCCGCGGATGGCGTTGCCGTCATCAATGCCGACGATGCGTTTGCGGAATACTTCTCGCGCATATCGAGCGCGCGCAAGAGCCTGCGCTTTGGCTTGCTGCGCCGCGCCGACATCAGCGCGAATCTCGATCCCGACGTGAATGCGAGCGGGCATTTCCGTCTGCTCACGCCCAATGTCAGCACCGAAATCGCCTTGCCGCTCGCGGGCAACCACAACGTGATGAACGCACTTGCGGCAAGCGCTGTAGCGATTGCGCTCGGCGTGCCAGTGACAACGATTCGCGCGGGACTCGAAGCCGCACCAGGCGTCGCCGGTCGACTCATGCGTCACGCGCATGCGTCGGCCGCAGTGCTGATCGATGACAGCTACAACGCAAATCCGGGTTCATTCGCTGCGGCCATCGCGGCGCTTGCAGGCGAGCGCGGCGAACGCGTGCTCGTGATGGGCGACATGGCAGAGCTTGGTGCAGACGCGGAACGCCTGCACGCGGAAGTCGGAGCGCTTGCCAAGCGCAGCGGCATCCATCGCCTGCGTGCGGTCGGCAAGCTCAGCCGTGCTGCCGTAGATGCGTTCGACGGCGGTGCGCTCCACTACGCCGACCAGACTCAGTTGATCGAAGCGTTGCGAAAGGAATTGCGCGGCGGTGTCACATTGCTGGTCAAGGGTTCGCGCTCGTCCGCGATGGATCGTGTCGTCAATGCGCTGCTCGACCGACCTGACAGCAACGGGGGCGAGCGCCATGTTGCTTGAGCTTGCCGACTTGCTGAAGGGCTGGGTCAGCGGATTTCACCTGTTCCAGTACCTGACATTCCGCGCGATCATGAGCACGCTGACTGCACTTGCGGTTTCGCTGCTTGCTGGCCCGGCGATTATCCGCAAGCTCGCCGAAGTGAAGGCCGGCCAGGTTATCCGCAGCGACGGGCCGCAGTCGCACCTGGTCAAGGCGGGTACGCCGACGATGGGCGGAGCATTGATCATCGCCTCGATCGCCGTATCGACCCTGTTGTGGGCGGATCTGCGCAATCGCTACGTATGGCTCGTACTCGGCGTCATGGTTGCATTCGGTGCGATCGGCTTTTACGACGACTACAAGAAGCTCGTGTTGAGGGACAGCAAAGGTCTCGCTGCGCGCTGGAAATATTTCTGGCAATCGGTGTTCGGCCTCGCCGTCGCATTGTTCCTCTATTTCACCGCCGATACGCCTGCGGCGACCACGTTTTACCTGCCCTTGATCAAGCACGCGCAGGTGCCGCTTGCTTATGCGGCCGATACGCTTTCGACTTCGCCATGGCTTGCAGCAGCAGGCGCCGTCGCTTTCATCGGGCTTGCGTACTTGATCATCGTCGGCTTTTCCAACGCGGTGAACCTGACGGACGGACTCGATGGCCTTGCCATCATGCCGAGCGTGCTGGTTTCGACCGCACTAGGGGTCTTCGCTTATCTCGCCGGCAATCGCGTTTTTTCCGAATACCTCGGGATTCCGGCGATCCCGGGTGCGGGTGAACTTGCCGTGTTCTGCAGCGCGCTCGGCGGAGCCGGGCTTGGCTTCCTTTGGTTCAATACGTACCCGGCACAGGTCTTCATGGGCGACATCGGTGCGCTGGCAATAGGTGCTGCGCTCGGATGCGTCGCAGTGATCGTGCGGCAGGAAGTCGTGCTGCTGATCATGGGTGGTGTGTTCGTGATGGAAACCGTGTCGGTGATGTTGCAGGTCGCCAGCTTCAAGCTGACCGGCAAACGCATCTTCCGCATGGCGCCGATCCATCACCACTTCGAACTCAAAGGCTGGCCCGAGCCGCGCGTGATTGTGCGCTTCTGGATCATCAGCGTGGTGCTGGTGCTGATTGGCCTCGCGACGTTGAAGGTGCGCTGATGACTATCACAACGGTCAATGCGCGTTCCCTCCCCCCACCACTTGCTCTGCAAGGGGTCCCCCCCTCTCCCGCTGTGCGGGCGAGGGACGGTCGTCGGCAACCGGCGGCTGCCGTGCTTTCTTCCGGGGTGCGCTGATGTTGCTTTTCGATTTCAGCAACGAATCGCAAGCAACCCGCCATAGAGAGGCGAGAGGGCACTACGACCTCAGCCTGGTGCTTGCCGCGCTGATGCTGGCGAGCCTCGGCATCGTGATGGTTTCGTCCAGTTCAATCGCGGTCGCCGACGGTCAGCACGTCGGGCCGTTTTACTACCTGCTGCGCCATCTCGTCTTCATCGCGCTCGGCCTCATCGCGGCGGTCGTGATGTCACGCATTGAACTGGGCTGGCTCGAGCGCCATGCCGGGCTGCTGCTGCTCGGTGGCATCCTGTTGTTACTGCTGGTATTCGTCCCGTTCATCGGTATTCGCGTCAACGGTGCACGACGCTGGATTCGCCTCGGCTTCCTCGGCTTTCAGTCGGTGGAGGCGGTCAAGCTCATCCTTGTCGTTTATATGGCGAGCTATCTCGTGCGCCATCGCGACAACGTACAAACCAGGCTACTCGGAGTGATCAAGCCGCTTGGCATCGCTGGCATCCTGATGGTGCTGTTGCTGGCGCAGCCGGATTTCGGTTCGGCCACGCTGCTGATGGCAGTCACGCTCGGCATGGTCTGGCTGGGTGGCGCGCGCTTGCGCAATCTCGCTCTGCTCGGCGCCGTCGCCACGCCTATGTTGGCGGTTGCGGCGATGAGTCAGGACTACCGCGTGAAACGCCTGACATCATTCCTCGATCCCTGGGCCGATCCTTTCAAGGACGGCTTCCAGCTGACCCAAGCCTTGATCGCGATCGGTCGTGGCGAGTGGTTTGGTGTAGGTCTCGGCGCGTCCGTGCAGAAGCTGTTCTATCTGCCTGAAGCACACACTGACTTCATCCTTGCCGTGATCGCGGAAGAACTGGGTCTCGCCGGCATCGTGCTCGTGCTCGTCTTGTTTGCGTGGCTGGTCGGGCGTGGCTTCGTGATTGGTTTACGCGCAGTCGAACAGAACCAGCGCTTCGCGGGCTATTGTGCGTTCGGTGTTTCGCTGATGCTCGCTCTGCAGGCACTGGTGTCGATCGGCGTGAACCTCGGCGTGCTGCCGACAAAGGGCTTGACCTTGCCCTTGATCAGCTCAGGCGGATCGAGCGCGATGATGACCTGCGCCGCGATTGGTTTGCTGGTGCGGGTTAGCTATGAAGTCAGCCGCGCCGACAACGCGATGATGCAGATGATCGCCGATCGCCAGTTCGTCGAGGCGCGGCCGTGAGCGCAGCCGTCGCCAATCCGAATGGTCCAGTCATGATCTTGGCGGGCGGTACCGGAGGCCATATTTTTCCGGGGCTCGCGGTCGCGGACGAACTCGCCGCGCGCAAGATTCCGGTCGTCTGGCTGGGAGCGATAGGCGGACTTGAGACACGTCTGGTCCCGCAACATGGCTTGCGTATCGAGACGCTGGATATCGGTGGCTTGCGCGGGAAGGGCGTGCTGACCGCGTTGTTGATGCCATTTCGCCTGGCCAGCGCGACCTTCGCCGCACGGGCGATGTTGAAACGCTACACGCCTCGCAGTGTCCTCTCACTCGGCGGCTATGCCGCCGCGCCGGGTGGAATTGCGGCGCGGCTTGCCAACATTCCGTTGGTGGTGCACGAACAGAATCGAATCGCCGGTGTGACCAATCGATTGCTCGCGCGTAACGCAGAACGCGTATTGACCGGTTTTACCGATGTATTCCCCCAAGGCGAATGGGTGGGCAATCCAGTGCGCGCATCGATCGCCGCATTGCCAATTCCGGCAGCGCGCTATGCGGGTCGCGAAGGTCCGCTGAAACTCCTCGTGCTAGGTGGCAGCCAGGGTGCGCAGAGCCTCAACGCCGCCTTGCCGGAAGTGCTTCGTCGTCGCGGCTCGCGCCTGCCTGTGATGGTGCGCCATCAATGCGGTGCCAGGCATTTCGAAAAGGCACGCGCGGCATATCTGGCAGCCGGGATCGATGCGGACGTCGTGCCATTTGAGGACGACATGGCGGCCGCGTACGCATGGGCCGATCTCGTCATCTGTCGCGCTGGCGCGCTGACGCTGGCCGAACTTGCAGCAGCGGGTGTGCCGGCCATCCTGGTGCCGTATCCGCACGCCGTTGATGATCATCAAACAAAAAATGCAGAGGCCATGGTCGCCGTCGGCGCGGCGTGTCTGGTCCCGGAGACGGATGATTTCGTCAAGCGCTTGGGTGTGGTATTCGAAGAAGTCGGCAATCGCGCGAAATTGCTGAAGATGGCGACGGCAGCCCGCACACTCGCGAAACCCGACGCAGCCCAGCGCATCGCCGACGTTTGTCTTGAGGTGGGCGCATGACACCTGCGCGCCTCGCCCAGCACGCCGACATCATGCAGGACTTCCGTCGCGTGCACTTCGTCGGCATCGGCGGAGTCGGCATGAGCGGCATCGCCGAAGTGCTATGCAACCTCGGCTATTCGGTGTCCGGCTCGGATAAGGCCGACAACGCGACTACGCGAAGGCTCACCGGACTCGGAGCGCGCATCGATCGCGGACACGATGCGGCGAACGTCGTCGATGCCGACGTGCTGGTCGTGTCGAGTGCGATCAAGCCCGACAATCCCGAACTCCTTGCGGCGCGCGAGCGTCGCATTCCGATCGTGCCGCGCGCGGAGATGCTCGGCGAACTGATGCGTTTCCGTCGTGGCATCGCGGTCGCAGGAACGCACGGCAAGACCACCACGACGAGCCTTACCGCGAGCGTGCTCGCCGAAGCAGGGCTCGATCCGACGTTCGTGATAGGCGGCCAGTTGATCGCGGCCGGAGCGAATGCGCGACTCGGTACGGGCGAATATCTTGTTGCCGAGGCTGACGAGTCCGACGGCTCCTTTCTGCTGTTGTCGCCGGTCATCGCGATCGTCACTAATATCGATGCCGACCACCTCGAGAACTACGGCGGCGACTTCCAACGCGTGAAGAAAGCATTCAGCGACTTCCTGCATCGCCTGCCGTTCTACGGTGTTGCCGCTCTGTGCATTGATGATCCCGAAGTGGCGGCCCTTGCGCGCGAAACGAATCGGCGCGTACTTACCTATGGAATCGATACGGCCGAGGCCGACGTGCGTGCGTCGAGCCTGCGCCAGCGTGGTGGCGCGACCGAATTCACGCTGCATCTTCCGCAGCGAGGACTGGCCGTGGCGGTCACGCTCAATCTGCCTGGACGCCACAACGTGCTGAACGCACTTGCTGCATGCGCAGTAGGCTGGCAGCTCGGTGTGCCGCCTGAGGCGATGCAGCGAGCACTGGAGAAATTCCAGGGTGTCGGTCGCCGCTTTCAATTGCGCGGCGATCTCAAGCTCGACCACGGCCATGCCTTGCTGGTCGACGACTACGGACATCATCCGCGCGAACTCGCTGCAGTATTCGCAGCGGCGCGCGCGGGTTGGCCCGAGCGCCGTCTCGTCGTTGCGTTCCAGCCGCACCGCTACTCGCGCACGCGCGACCTGCTCGACGATTTCGCAAATGTCCTCGCCGAAACGGATGTGCTGGTGTTGACCGAGATTTATGCCGCGGGCGAAGCGCCGGTTGCGAACGCCGACGGTCGCGCGCTGGCGCGCGCGGTCCGCGCGCGCGGCAAGGTTGATCCAGTGCTGATCGAACATCCACGCGACCTGCGCAGTGCGCTGCCCCCCCTCCTGCGCGACGGCGATCTGCTCCTGCTCCTCGGTGCCGGCGATATCGGTGCAACCGCGACCGAACTGAGTGCCGGCGGCCAATTGAAGACACGGGATCCTGCATGAAGATCACGGACCCCAGCGAATTCGGACGTGTCGCGGTCGTCATGGGCGGCGAGTCGGCCGAGCGCGCGGTTTCGCTCGACTCCGGTCGCAACGTACTCGCTGCGTTGCGCGTGCGCGGCGTCGATGCACATGCTGTGGACGGCATTCCGGCCTTGCTTGATGCGCTGCGCGCAGGTCACTACGCGCGCGTGTTCAACATCCTGCATGGCCAGCATGGCGGCGGCGAAGACGGCGTGCTGCAAGGCGCGCTGGAATCCCTGCATGTGCCGTATACGGGCTCCGGCGTACTCGGCTCGGCGCTGTCGATGGACAAGGTGCGCACCAAGCAAGTGTGGATCGCCGAAGGCTTGCCGACGCCGCGCTTCGTCGCCTTGCGCAAGGGCGTTGGCGCGAGCGACCTCGACGTGAATGCGGCAGCAGCACGGATCGGTTTGCCGGTGATCGTGAAGCCCGCATGCGAAGGATCGAGCGTCGGTGTGACGCGCGTATTCCGCGACGAAGATCTTGCCGCTGCGGCAGAACTCGCGGCGCGCTATCCGGGCGACCTGCTGGTCGAGGAAATGATCGAGGGCGATGAGCTCACGGTCGCCATCCTCGGACACGAGGCATTGCCGTCGATACGCATCGTGCCCAAAGGCGTTTTCTACGACTATCACGCAAAATACGTTGCCGAAGACACACAGTATCTGTGTCCGGGGCTGGATGGCGACGCGGAAACCGAAATTCGCGCGCTCGCGCTGGCGGCCTTCGATGCGGCAGGCTGCTCCGGTTGGGGGCGCGTCGATGTAATGCGCAATCGAAGCGGGAAAAACTTCCTGCTCGAAGTGAATACCGCGCCCGGAATGACCAGTCACTCGCTGGTGCCCAAAGCAGCGGGCGTCGTTGGTATCGCCTTCGAGACCTTGTGCTGGCGCGTGCTCGAAACCTCGTTTGCAAGGGACAGCGCATGAATGGCAACGGCCTGCTCAAGTTGGTCGCTTGGGCCATTGCGCTCACCCTGGTCGCATTGCCCGTCGTCGGCGTGCTCAACGGCTGGTTCGCGAGCGATCGTTGGCCCGTGACCCGGCTCAGCGTGCGCGCAGAGTTCAACCACGTCAGTGCCGAACAGATCAGCGCTGCGGCGCAGCCACTGCTGGGAGAAGGCTTTTTCGCGATCAAGCTGGATCGCGTGCGCGATGCCGTCGCGAAGTTGCCATGGGTTGAACGTACTGAAGCACGCAAGCGCTGGCCCGATACGATTGATTTAGTCGTGTACGAGCAGCAACCGTATGCACGCTGGGGCGAGGACCGGCTGATCAATCGGCACGGAGCCATTTTCATTGTCGCCGGCGCGAATGGCCTGCAAGGCCTGCCGCGGCTCACGGGGCCGGACGATCGTCTTGCCGACGTGCTCGCGTTCTATGTCGATTGCCTGAAGGAATTCAGTGGCAGTGGACTGGCGATCGACGCGGTCACGTTGTCTCCGCGCGGTGGCTGGAAGCTCGACCTCGCTTCAGGCGCAGTCATCGAGCTCGGGCGGGAAGACTCCAAGCGACGCCTGCAGCGCTTTCTTGATGTCTGGCCGCGGCTCGTCGGTGCACATGCGGAGCCGCCGGCCTATGTCGACCTGCGCTATGAGAACGGCTTTGCGATGCGCTGGCCAGCGGCGGTACCGCCGCTGGCGGGAACCGGGAATCGGCAATCGGGAATCGATAGAGCGGCTATCTCGATTGCGCGTCTCTCGTTCCCATTCCCGATTCTCCATTCCCTATTCCCGGCGCAGACATGAACCGCAAGAGCGAAAAAAATCTCATTGTCGGACTCGATGTCGGCACATCGAAGATCGTTGCGATCGTCGGCGAGCATTCGCCCGGCGAGCCGGTCGAGATCATCGGCATCGGCTCGCATGCGGCGCACGGACTCAAGCGTGGTGTGGTCGTCGACATCGACTCGACCGTGCATTCGATTCAGCGCGCGATCGAGGAAGCCGAACTGATGGCCGGCTGCCAGATTCGTTCGGTCTACGCCTCGATCGCCGGCAGCCACATCAAGGACGAGAACTCGCACGGTACGTCGCCGATCCGCGATCGTGAAGTCAGTCCGGCGGATCTCGATGCGGTGCTCACCTCGGCCTGCGCGATTGCGATTCCGGCCGACCGCAGCGTGTTGTATCGCGAGCCCCAGGAATACCTGATCGATGGCCAGGAAGGCATCCGCCATCCGGTGGGTATGTCGGGTGTGCGTCTGGAAGCGAACGTGCATCTGGTCACCGGCGCCGCTAGCGCGATCCAGAACATCACCAAATGCATCAATCGCTGCGGCTTGCAGGTCGACGAATTGTTGCCCGCGGCGGTTGCCTCCGCCCGCGCAGTGTTGACCGATGACGAGCGTGAACTGGGAGTGTGCCTGGTCGATATCGGCGCCGGCACGACCGACATTGCGATCTACACAGGTGGCGCGCTGCGTCACACGACCTCGCTGGCGATCGGCGGTGACCAGGTGACGTCCGACATCGCGCATCTCATGCGCACGCCGACCGCTCACGCGGAGGAACTGAAGGTTCGCTACGCCTGCGCGTTGGCGCAGCTCGCGCACGCCGAGGAAACGATCCAGGTGCCGAGCGTGGGCGATCGCCCGCCGCGTCGGCTGGCACGGCAGAACCTTGCCGAGGCTGTGCAGCCGCGCTACGAGGAAATCTTCGAGATGGTGCAGGCGGATTTGCGCCGCAGCGGTCGCGAGGAACTGGTTCGAGCCGGCATCGTGCTGACCGGTGGCGCCGCACGCATGGAAGGCGCACTCGATCTCGCCGAGGAGCTGTTCCATATGCCGGTGCGCCTGGGCACGCCGCAGCATGTGAGTGGTCTCGCGGATGTCGTCGCCAACCCGATGCAGGCGACCGGCGTCGGTCTTCTTCTGTATGGAAGCCGACGCGACGGTGCGCGCAGCGCTCCGGCCAGCGCGTCGGCGGTCAGTGGATTGTGGAACCGGGTTTCGACCTGGTTCAAGGGAGAGTTCTGATTGAAGAAACACCGCAGCGCAGGACGCGCGGCGAGGCGACCGAAACGGTCGCGAGGCATCGGCGCGCCAGCCGGTGCAGACGGGGCGGACCACGGAGGTCACGCACCCGCGAACGAACAGAAACAAGCGGCATCACTTTGCGGAGGATGGGAAAATG
>JBDSNK010000033.1:0-14848 GCA_039915385.1 Dokdonella sp. | reverse complement strand
CGGCCTGGTCATGCTGGGCCTTGGCGTCGTTGACATCGGTGATCGCGGCGAGACCGACTTCGAAACGCTGCTGCGCCTGTTCGAGCTGTCGTCCGAGCGCTTTCTCGTTCGCATCGGCGAAGCGCAGTGCATCGGTCGCGGTGAGCACATTGAAGTAGGCGGTGGCGACGCGCACCAGCAAAGCCTGTTGTGCTGCGTCGTAGGTGGCGGCCCCGGCCTGAGCGGTATATTTGCTCGACTTGAGCGCGGTCCAACGGCTGATATCGAGGATGCTCTGGTTGAGCGTCGCGCCAGTCGAACGTGTGTAGCTGGTGCTCGTCGTGCCATCGACCGCGATCAACGGCGGATTGGGATCGTTCGGCAGTGACGGGTCCTGGATCAGCGATTGGGCGTCATCTCCACCGCGCGTGCGCGAAAAGGAAAGGCTCGCCGCGATCAGTGGCAGCAACGCCGATCGCGCCTGGTCGACACCTTCATCGGTAGCGAGCTTTGTGGCCTCGGCGCCCGACAGGGTCGGATCGGACGCGCGTGCATCCTGATAGATCTGGATCAGATCGTCGGCGTGTGCGGCATTGGCGCCAATCGCCAGCAACAGGGCGAGCGGCAGGGAACGAAAGCGAATCATCGGGTCTTCCTCGAAGTGTCAGGGCTTTGCTGGCTAGCCCGCGCTCAGAGCGCGAAGCGGCGCGGTGGTTCGGCGTGCAAAAGATAGGGTACGTCCGTCTCGAACAGGCTTTCCTGTTGCCAGTGCGTCGCATCGACGCGCTCGAACAACGTCGCCTGCATGGCCGGCGAATCGCCGACGATCGCGAACAGACGTCCGCCCGGCTTGACCCAGTTGCGAAAGCGATCAGGCAGAGCATGGACAGCGCCGCCGACGACGACGACGTCGAACGACTCGCTGCTGGAGAAGTCGCGCAAAGCATCGGCGACTTCGACCTTCGCACTGCGCAGTTGCGCGGCCGCAAGCTGAGCACGCGCGGCGTCGGCGAGATCGGCGTGCCGCTCTACGCTGAGCACGCTTGCGCCAAGCTGCGCCATACAGGCGGTAAGGAAACCCGTTCCGGTGCCGATTTCCAGCACGCGTTCGCCGGGAATCAGAGCGATCGCCTGCAGGATTCGGCCTTCGACAACTGGCTTGAACATCACCTCGCCATGGCTGATCGGCAATGCGATGTCGGCAAACGCGAGGTTGCGATGGCGTGGCGGCACGAAGTCCTCGCGACGCACGGAGCCGAGGGCTTCGAGCACACGTGAATCGAGCACTTCCCAGGTTCGCACCTGGTTCTCAACCATGTTCTGTCTGGCCAGCTCGGTATTGATTTGCACGGTCAGCGCTCCTTTGCCGGCGCTAGTTGAAAAGTGCGGCCATGAAGGGCCGCTGTTTGACCTTGGCGCGGAACGACAAACGCGAAAGCCGGAAAGCATAGGCACTCGCCGCACCCACGGCAATCTACCTTGGCGGTGCGCGTGCCGGCGTCGAAGTGCCGGAAGTCACCGCGCCACGCCAGACCCATGCACTATGCGGCTGCGCCACCCTTGCGCGCAGGCAACTGCAACTCCTCTTGCGTGCGCGGGAGTACTGCGACAATGCGGGCGGCCAGCATCGCATCGACGCGTGTCAGCGGGCTGCTCGCGTTGACGAGCTCGCCGGCATTCCCTGACGCAAGCTGGAGGCTTAGCCAGCGCAACAAGTCAGATTGTTCGTCCGCGGACAGAGCGGACAATGTCCGCCTGGCTGCGCTGCGCAGCTGCGCCATGACAAATTCTCCCCGATCGCCTCCCTCGAGCAGCGATGCGAACGTCCGTTGCGCCATCCGCAGCGGCAATCCCGCTGCGCTACTCGCTTTCCACGCCTGCGCTGCCGTTGAAACGGTCATGGAACCACCCGGATGCATGCAGTGGCGAGTAATGCGGGAATGTGATGCATGATGGTAGAAGAAGGTTGCATGGTGTCGTTCCTAGCAAGACATGAGCCAGCGTGAAAGCGGACCGCGCTTCCTCGTTTCGCCATCATTCCCGCGGACTCATTCTCGGGTTGTGCGATGAATGCTCCCGACCACGCTGCCCGGGGATGCGGGGGAGGGAGAGACTCCCCGGGCGGCGTGGCGAGAGACTTTCAAAGCATGGAAATCCGGTTCAGAAGCGGCGGTTCGGGGTGCACGCGATTTGTGTGCCAGTTTTCCGACGTCGAAAGCATCGTCGGAGGCTGTCCAACGCGTCGCTGAACGGCATAATTGCCGTTCCTCCCGGTCGGACGGGCGAATCGTCCGACATCATTCATGTACCGTGCGGTATAGTAAAATAACTAAACCCACTAGTCCAGCCAGTATTCGCAATATGACACCATCCATTGCCAAGCCATGCGGCCCCGGTCGCCCGAAAGATCTCGAGAAGCGCGCGGCCATCCTCGATGCCGCCAAGCGTCTGTTTCCGCACTCGGGATTCGAAGGGACGAGCATGGATGCAATCGCCGCTGATGCGGGAGTGTCGAAACTCACGGTCTACAGTCATTTCACTGACAAGGAGACCCTGTTTTTCGCTGCGATCCAGGCGCGATGCGAAGAGCAGATGCCGGCGAGGCTATTTGACTTCGATCCGAAGGGCCCGGTCAGGCATCAGCTTGAAGCGATCGCGCACGCGTTTCTGACCATGGTCATGGCGCCCGAATCGATCGCGCTGCATCGCTTGCTGACTTCGGGGGCCACGTCGCCAAAGCTCGTCCAGCTGTTCTGGGATGCAGGTCCCAAGCGCGTGCAGGCGGGGCTGCAGCAATTCCTGCGCAGTGAGGTTGAGGCGGGTCAACTCGATATCGTCGACGTTCAGCGCGCTGCTTCCCAATTCTTCGCCTTGCTCAAAGGCGAAGTGCATGCGCGACTGCTATGTGGTTGCCAGGAGCCAGTTTCCAATCGTGACGTCGACGTGCACGTGTGCGCAACGGTTGAATTCTTTCTGCGCGCATACGCTACCGGACGCAATTGCATCGAGACCGTCGAGCATTGACGCGCGTGGCGCGCCGGTCGCGCCATCTCAGCCCGGAAAGTCGTCCGCATGCACGAGCCACTCGCGCAGCATGGTTTCACTTTCTGAGCTGATGTCGATGAAGCGGAAGCCAGCCCAGATCTGATCGCGCATGGTGGCAGCCTCGGTCCAGGATTCGTGCACCCCGACTTCGATCGGGTGCAGGCGGCCGTGAGAATCGGGAAGGTGAAATAGAAACTGGTAGAGGCCGTCCTCGACAATCGGACCGCGCGCAACCACCATCATGCCGTCCATCGAGACGTTGCCGAGTCGACCCATGACTTCGCCTGTCATCGCGTCGGTCACCTGCAGGGCGACGTCGGGACGCTTGCGCGGAAGGCGGCGCTTTTCGATCATGCTCGGATATCCAGATTCTTCATGCCTGCACCTTTCCAGTGGTGCCGAGCGTCGACGGGCGCAGTTTGTCCATGATCGCCTTCCAAGCACGATCGATGAGCGACGCTTGTTCCTCGACAACTGGGTGAACCTGGCCGCGCACGATGTCTCGAGCCAGTTGCTCGAGGGTCTTGTCTTCTGTGCGCGCGCCGCGTTGGTTAACGAACAGGCAGTGCCCCGTCATCGTGGAGAACCACGCGAGTTTCCGGCGCGCGGACAAGCCCTGCTGGTTCAGAATGAATTCGAACCAGGTTCCGAACGGCGTCTTCAGCAGCTGGGCCATCGCAGCGGACTCTGCCGCGTTGAGTGAAGGGGCGGGATGCGCGTCGGGTGCTTCGGTTCGAACCGTCTCGCTGCCGAGTCGGGTGGTTCCCTTGAGCGCGCGATCGATGCGATCCAGATTTTCCGGGCTCGGGTCGGGCACCTTTCCTTTGGCTGGAAACAGCGTTTCGCGCACCCGATTGACATCGTCCGCATGCAAGCCGACCTGACGCAGCCCTGTATCCAGTTCATTGGTCAGCGCTTCGTCGAGCGCAGGCGCACCGCCTCGCTGCACGAGCTTTTCGGCGATTGCCAAGCGCCGCTGGTATTCACTGCCCCCCTCGCCCTGACGCAGCACGCTCAGGGCAAGCGCGTCTGTCCAGGCCTGTTCGAGCAATGAGCGCACCATCGGCGTCGGGGTGCTTTTCTGGATGATCCGCACGATCGCACTGCGCGCGGTCTCACGGGCCACATCGAGCTTGTCGCGCCCTTTCGCCGCATCGATGTGGCGGCGCTCGACCACCTCGGCGCGGCGTGCGAGCAATTGCATGTGCTGGCTCAGATCGCCGAGCAGGTTCTCGAATACGGCCAGATCGCCATCGAAATCTGAGCCTACGTGGTCGACCACCAGCTGCATCTTGCGCGTCAGATCGGGATCGGCCTCGGTGTCATCGATCCAGCGGGCACCGGTTTCTGCGATGGTATTCAGCAGTTCGCGCGCGGGATGGTTTCCTCGCGTGAAGAAGGTCTTGTCGCCGAGTGCGACTCGCAACACCGGAACGTGCAATCGCGTCAACAGCGAGCTTGCGCCACTGCCCGCGCGCACGTTGCGCGTGATGTAGTCAAACAACATGCCGACGAGGTCGATGGTGTCGCCATCTTCTTCGGCCAGCTCGAGCGGTCGCCCCTGCGGGCTTGCGCGACGCAGCTTCACCATCAAGGTGTTCTTGAAGTGCTCGCTGTCGTATCCGCCCTTGCTGGCCCCGGCTGAGGGCTTTGCCGCGTGTTGCAAGGCGCCCAGGACGGACTGCAGGTCGTCGCGGCTTGCAAGGCTCGCGTCCGGATTGCCGATTTCGTGGCTGCCATCGGCGAGGCGGCGCTCGCCGAGCAGGGAGCGCAGCGTCTTGAACAATTCCGCGTCGTCGCCGCCAGGGGGCGGCCCAAATGTCGCCGGCCCCGCACCTGATTTTGCTGCGGCAGCGGCCACCGCGGCAGCGCGTGTCTGGCTTGCAGGAGGTATGGATGACTCCGGCGCGCCTCCCTGCTGTGCCGAGCCATAGTGCTGCGCTACCTGGACCTGCAGGTTCGGCAGAATGCGCTGCGCAACAAGATAGGCGTTGATCCGTTCGTAGAAAGTCGCGATCGGCAGCATGGCGACCCGATCGAACTCACGGAATGCGAGAACGCGGTGACTCGCGTCGATATCGAGGGCGAGCATGGCATAGCGGCACGCGGCGGCGATCTGTGCGGGACCGAGCGGCAGCGTGTCGTTGGTGTAAGCCGGCGTACCGGCGAGTACGCCGAGGCGATGCGACAGCGCGTAGAGCGCCTGGCTGTTGCGGATCTCCGACTTGCTGGCTATCTCCTGCAGCGCGAGGTCCTCTTCAAGAACGGCCGAATCGACCAATTCAAGGGCGGCGCGACCTCGGTGCGAACCAAACTCCAGAAAAGGGTCCGGTGCCTGTACGGACCCTGTGGGCGCGCGGACCTGCGCAAGCCTGGATTCCGTGTGTTGCAAAAAGCGCGGCGCGACATCCGCCCGACCGAGCTTGATGATGCGAAGGTCTTCAAACCGGTATTGCTGCTGCTCGTTGCTGTTGGCGCGTTCGGCCAGCTTGAATAACGCCTGCTCGACTTCATCGAGCGTACGCACAATCGCAGACTCAAAATAGGCGTAGCTCTGCTCGATCAGGCCATCGAGTACCGAGCGCACGCGCGGCGGCAGATCGGACCTCTGTGCCAGCAAGACAAACGCTTCGCCATCTACTCGTTTGATGCCTATCTCCCCGTGGCTGTTACGCACATTCACGTATCGGGCGGCACCCAATCACGCGCCGCGCGGCTACCTGCAAAGACGTTTCGCTCGTCCGCATCGCGCCGTGAAACCCGTTGGCGGCTTCACATCACTGGCGCTCGCTCCCCGACGTCTCCCGTCTCGTGCGCGATTCTTGCACGTCGTCTGGCAAGCGAACAGAGGCTATTCGCGGTCAGTACGGGTTTCCACGCCGATCAATTCACCGTCATCGCCAAGGCGCACGCTGACTTCGATCGGGCGGCAACAGATGGCGCAGTCCTCGACGTACCGTTGCGAACCGGCTGACAAATCGGCCTGCGTTTCGAACGCCTCGCCGCAATAAGGGCACTGCAGTGTGATCGGTTCCAGCATCGTGCGGCGAGCCCAGGAAAGCCAAGGCATACCATAGCGCAGTAGTGAGCGGCGGACGCACGCCGTCGCAGGTCGCTGGCACGACCGGCGACCTTTTCCTCCGAGGTGCGCCTGCTTTGGCGCAGCGCTACTTCGAGTCGGGCAAAAACAGGCCGACTACATCATTGAGGTAACGGCGGCCAATCTCGGTGGCTGCGATGCGTGCAGGATCCGCTTCGAGCCAGCCGCGTGCACGCGCATGGTTCAGTTTTTCGTCGATCACGCCAGTCGCGAGTCCACTGCGTTGCGCGAACAGCGATATCCCGACGCCATCGTTCAGTCGCAATGCGTTCATCATGAACTCGAACGGCAAATCTCCTTCTGCGATGACCGCTTTGTCCCCGAACGCGGCCCCACGAGCGCCTCGATCAAGGTAGCTGCGTGGCAGCTTCACCTTTGTCGTGCGCATGATCGATCCGGTCTCGGCATCACTGAGCTTGCCGTGCGCACCCGCACCCAGCCCAAGGTAGTCGCCAAAGGTCCAGTAGTTGAGATTGTGCAGGCTGTGCTGGTTGCCGCGCGCGTAGGCGGACACCTCGTACTGCGCGTAGCCTGCTTCGGCGAGGCGTTGCTGACATGCCTCCTGCATGTCCCACGCACTGTCTTCGTCCGGCAGCGGCGGTGGCCGCGCAGCGAACAGAGTGTTCGGCTCCAGGGTCAGCTGGTACTGCGAGACATGGGATGGTGCGAGCGAGAGGGCCCGCTCGACATCGGCGAGCGCACCCGCAAGGGTCTGTTCGGGCAGCGCATACATGAGGTCGAGATTGAGGTTCGTGTAGCCTGCGTCCTGCGCTTCCTGGATCGCGCGCTCGGCATCGGCGGCGGAGTGGATGCGGCCAAGGCGAGCGAGCTTGTCGTCGTCGAAACTCTGCACGCCGAAGCTGAGGCGCGAAACGCCCGCACGCAGGTAGCCGTCGAAACGGCCATGTTCGACCGTGCCAGGGTTGGTTTCCAGCGTGATCTCGATGCCGCGGGGGAGGTCGAGACGCGCGCCGACGCCATCGAGGATGCGTGCGATCGCATCCGGCGCGAACAAGCTCGGCGTACCACCACCGAAGAAGACGCTGTGCAGGGGGCGGCCCGCAAGCGCATCACCGAATTCGAACAGATCGCGATCAAGGTCCGCGAGCAGCGCACCGACATACGCATCGACCGGCAACGCGCCGTTTTGAGCATGCGAATTGAAGTCGCAGTAGGGACACTTCTTCACGCACCACGGAATGTGGATATACAGCGACAGTGGAGGCGCGATCATTGACATGCAGCGATTGTAGGCGGTGTGCGACTGGCCGTCGTGCAGTGCAAGCGTCAGGAGCTGCGCTGCGTCATCAGGGCGCGCAGTTGCGCCAGCGCGAGGCCACGATGACTGACGCGATTTTTTGTGCTGGGGTCGAGTTCGGCGGCGCCGCGCTGCAGTTCCGGATCGAAGAATACCGGGTCGTAGCCGAAGCCATGGTCGCCGCGGGGCGCTTGCAGGATGCGGCCAAGCCAGCGACCTTCTGCGATCAGCGGTGCGGGATCGTCAGCCGAGTTCAACAGGACGATCGTGCAGTGGAAATGCGCGTTGCGCTGCGTGTCGTCGAGGCCGTCGAGCGTCGCGAGCAGCTTTGTGATGTTGGCGCTCGCATCGCCGTGTCCACCCGCGTAGCGTGCGGAATAGAGTCCGGGGGCGCCGCCAAGCACGTCGACGCAGATGCCCGAATCATCACCGAGCGCGGGCAGGCCGGATGCACGCGCCGCGTGGCGCGCCTTGAGCAGCGCGTTCTCGACGAAGGTAGTTCCCGTCTCCTCCGCGTCTTCGATGCCGAGATCCGATTGCGCGACGAGATCCATGTCGAGGCCGGCAAGGATCGCGCGCATTTCTTCAAGCTTGCCGGCGTTGCTGCTGGCCAGAACGATGCGCCGCATGCGGATGTTCACGCCATGTCGAGCGCTTCGCGCTGCTTTGCGCAAAGTTCGGTCACGCCCTTGCTCGCCAGAACCAGCAAGGCGTCGAGTTCCTCGCGCCGGAAAGCATGCCCTTCGGCCGTGCCTTGCAGCTCGATGAAGCCGCCGCCATCGTTCATGACGACGTTCATGTCGGTGTCGCAGTCCGAGTCCTCGGCATAGTCGAGGTCGAGCACGGGCATACCCTTGTAGATGCCGACAGACACCGCGGCAACCGCGCCGAAGATCGGATCGCGTTTGATCAGCTTGCGTGCTGTCAGCCAGCGGATCGCATCAACGAGCGCGACATAGGCGCCCGTGATCGCAGCAGTACGCGTACCGCCGTCGGCCTGCAGTACGTCGCAATCGAGCGTGATCGTGCGTTCGCCCAGCGCCTGCCGATCGATGCAGGCACGCAAGCTACGGCCGATCAATCGCTGAATCTCCATCGTGCGACCACCCTGACCGCCACGCGCAGCCTCGCGTTGTGTGCGCGTGCCGGTGGCGCGCGGCAACATGCCGTATTCCGCCGTGACCCAGCCTTCGTTTTTGCCGCGCAGGAACGGCGGCACCTTTTCCTCGATGCTCGCGGTACACAGCACTTGGGTGTCACCGAACGCGACCAGCACCGAGCCTTCCGCATGGCGGGTGTAGTGGCGCTGGATACTGACGGCGCGCAATTGGTCGGGCGCGCGGCCGGAGGGGCGGACTGGGGTCGTCGGGAGCGATGTCATGGGCAAAAATCCGTCATTCGAGGATTTGCTTTGGCAAATGGGCCGTGGAGCTTACCATTGCGCCCCCTTGGCTCCCGTGGACACCTCGATGTTGCGTAGCATGACCGCCTTTGCCAGCGCCGAAGCCGATACTGGTCACGGCACGCTTGCGATCGAGCTGCGCTCGGTCAATCACCGCTATCTCGAACTCGGCTTGCGCCTGCCGGAAGAATTGCGCAGCCTGGAGTCGATGGTGCGCGAGCGTGTCGCGGCGAAGTTGTCGCGCGGCAAGGTGGATCTGGGGCTGCGCTACAAGCCAGCGCTTGCCGACGCGTCCGCGATTGTAGTCGACGAGGCGCTGATTTCGCGACTCGCGGACACCGCGCAGGCGCTCGCTGCAAAGTTCCCGCAGCTCAATGTGGATTTCGCGTCGTTACTCGGCTGGCCCGGCGTGCTGCTCGATCGAGACACCGACCAGGAATTCCTGCGCGAGGCCGCGCTCACGCTGCTTGATAGTGCGCTCGATGAAATGGTCGCGACGCGCGGCCGCGAGGGCGAACGTCTCGGCGGATTCATGCGCGAGCGCCTAGATGGCATGGAGCGCATCGTCGCCGAGGTGCGCACGTATCTGCCCGAAATACGCACGGCGCTGCGGGCCCGCTTCGACGCGAAACTGGCCGAATTGAAAATGCCTCTGGAACCCGGGCGTGTCGAGCAGGAAGTTGTCTTGCAGGTGCAGCGCATCGACGTCGACGAAGAGCTGGATCGCCTGACCGCGCATATCGCCGAAGCGCGCCGTATCTTCGGTCTCAAGGAGGCCGTCGGTCGCCGTCTCGACTTTCTGATGCAGGAATTCAATCGCGAAGCGAATACGCTCGGTTCCAAGTCGGCCGACCCGCGCACGACCAATGCAGCGGTAGAGTTGAAGGTGCTCATCGAGCAGATGCGCGAACAGGTTCAGAATCTCGAATGAGCGGCACTCGTGCTCCAGGAACGCTGTATATCATTGCGGCGCCCTCCGGCGCGGGCAAGACCAGCCTCGTGCATGCGTTGCTCGAGCGCGAGCCCGGAATCAGCCTGTCGGTGTCGTATACATCGCGACAACCACGACCCGGTGAAGTCGACGGGCGGCACTATCACTTTGTTTCACGCGACATGTTCGAGCGCATGGCTGCGGCCGACGCCTTTTACGAATACGCGAACGTGCATGGCGATCTGAAAGGCACCGCGCGTGTCGCGGTCGAACCGTTGCTGGCGCAGGGCGGTGACGTGCTACTGGAGATCGATTGGCAGGGCGCGCGGCAGATACGCGAGAAAATCGTGGCAGCGGCCGCACCGTGCAGTACCGACTGCGTCAGCGTGTTCATCCTGCCGCCGTCGCGCACGGAACTGGAGCGGCGCCTGCGTACGCGGGCGTCCGATAACGCCGAGGCGATCGCGAGGCGCCTGGCCGATTCGCGCGGGGAGATCGCGCACGCAGGTGATTTCGATTTCGTCGTCGTCAACGATGACTTCGCCGATGCGCTGGCCGACCTGCGCGCGATCGTTGCCTGTCAGCGACTCCGTCGCAAGGCGCAGCTTGCACGTCATTCGGCGCTGATCGACGATCTGCTGAAGGCGGATTGAACGCGCGACGGCGCAACTGGCCGGTTTGCCTCGCCATCGGATAAGGTAGTGCGCTGAGTCATGTGCCAGGAATCGCCTTCCCTCAATGCCGAGGGCAGGGCCGTCAGCGAAATCCAGATTGAGTCTTTCCCCGTGACCGACGCCCGCGCCACCCCTTTATCTGCCGAATCCGCGCTTGTTGAGGTGCGCGGTTTGCGCACCATGTTGGGTGGGAAAACGATCTTCGATGGGCTGGAAATCGATATTCCGCGCGGAAAGATCGTCGCGATCATGGGTCCGAGCGGCACTGGCAAGACCACCTTGCTGCGCCACATCACGGGTCAGTTGAGGCCGGATGCGGGCACGATCCATGTGGACGGAAAGAACGTGCCGACGCTGTCGCGTGGTGCCTTGTTCGACCTGCGCGAGAAAATCGGTTTCCTGTTCCAGAACTCGGCGCTGCTCACCGATTTCAGCGTGTTCGAGAATGTCGCGTTCCCGTTGCGCCAGCATCTGAAGCTTCCGGAAGAGCTCGTGCGCAATATCGTCCTGACCAAGTTGCAGGCGGTCGGGCTGCGCGGCGCGGCTTCGTTGATGCCCAGCGAATTGTCCGGCGGCATGGCGCGTCGTGTCGCGTTGGCGCGCGCGATGATCCGCGACCCGATGCTCATTCTCTACGACGAGCCGTTCGTGGGCCTTGATCCGGTTGCGTTGAATCAGGTTCTGAAGCTGATCCGCACGCTCAACGACACGCTTGGCCTGACCAGCGTCCTGGTTGCGCACGAATTCGCGGCTGTCGCGCGCGCAGCGGACCTGGTCTACCTGATCGCGAGTGGCAAGGTCGTCGCGCGCGGCACTCCAGCCGAACTCGCGCGCGGCGAATCGGCATGGACGAAGCAATTCTTCGGTGGCGAAGCTGACGGTCCGGTGCCATTCCAATATCCGGCGCGTGACTACGCGGTTGACCTCGGATTTCCGCTGCGCGCTTACTCCAATGACACGCGCTCGACGGCAGCTGCGGCATGAGCGAAACAGGCAAGCAATCGTCGCGGGACCAGACTTCCATGGTCGGCGATGCGCTGGCCCAGGTCGGTGCCTGCGGGCTGTTCATGCTGCAGATCCTAGCCGCAATTCCGCGCAGCCTGCGCCATTTCAAAGAGACTGTGCGGCAGATCTGGTTCGTCGGTGCGATGAGTCTTGTGATCATCATGACCTGCGGCTTGTTCGTCGGCATGGTGCTCGGACTGCAGTTGTACTACGTACTTGCGAAATTCGGCAGCACGGCCGCCAGCGGCACGGTAGTGGCGCTGGCGCTGTATCGCGAGCTCGGGCCGGTCGTCACCGCCTTGTTGTTCGCGGGACGCGCGGGCACGTCTATCACCGCCGAGATCGGCCTGATGCGCGCAACCGATCAGTTGTCCGCAATGGAGATGATGGCGGTCGATCCGCTCGACTACGTCGTCGCGCCGCGGTTCATCGCAGGCATCGTCGCGATGCCGCTGCTGGTTTGCGTCTTCAACGCGCTCGGCGTTCTCGGCGCGCATCTGGTGGGCGTGAGCTGGCTCGGCATCGACAACGGCACCTTTTGGTCGAACATGACCGAAAGCGTGGATGTGTGGACGGATGTGATCAACGGCGTATGGAAAAGCGTTGCCTTCGGTGCGGTATGCACCCTGATCGCGACCTTCCAGGGTTACACCACGCCGCCGACCAGCGAGGGCGTCGCCTACGCGACCACGCGCACTGTCGTGTTCTCGTCAATCGCTGTACTGGCGATCGATTTCGTAATGACTGCTTTTTTGATGTGAGGCTTGTGACGTGACTCAGCAGCGACGTTCCTACCAGATCGGCACCGGCCTGTTCATCCTGTTCGGGTTCACCGCGCTCGCGTACCTGGCGACGCAGACGACCTCACTCGCGAACTTCCGCCAAGGCGACAGCTACGTGCTGAAGGCGCGCTTCACCAACATCGGCCAGCTGAAATTGCGCGCACCGGTCAAGCTGGCGGGCGTGCGTATCGGCTCAGTCGAGTCGATCGCACTTGATCCGGCCAAGCTCGATGCGCAGGTACGCATCTCCATCGACAAGCACTACACCGAGATTCCGGACGATTCCGCCGCTGCGATATTCACCAGCGGTTTACTCGGCGACCAGTACGTTGGCATTCAGCCGGGCGGCTCACCAGACATGTTCAAGGAGGGGGGCGAGTTTGTGTTGACGCAGTCGTCGATGCAGCTTGAGGACCTGATCGGCAAGTTCCTCGTCAACGGCTCGCCGCAGAAGCCTGCGAGCGGCGCGGCGTCTGACTCGCCAGCTGTGAAGGCCGCCGATGCGACACCCGCAGCACCCGCTGTTTCAAAGCACTGAATCAACGTATTGAATTCAAGGAGTTGCCACATGCTGTTGCGTACCATTGGCTTTGCTTTCGCACTTTTCACCGGCACTGTTCTCTCAGTTACCGTGCATGCAGAAGCACCGACGCCCGACACGGTCGTGCAAGGAATTGCCGACGATCTCGGCAAGGCGATCGAAGGGCACAAGGACGAGCTCAAGTCCGATCACGAGAAGCTGATCAAGCTCATCGACGGCATCCTGTTGCCCCGTTTCGACATCGACTACGCGTCGATCCTCGTGCTCGGTCAGTACGCGCGCACGGCGACGCCGGAACAGCGCGCTCGTTTTGCCAAGGCGTTCTACAACTCGATCGCGCATCGTTATGCCGAAGGCCTGCTCAACTACACGCGTGGTGCTGTGCACGTTTTGCCGACCAAGGGCGAGATGAGCGAGAAGCGCACCATCGTCCGCACCGAAGTCACGCTCGATGACGGCAAGAAACTCGCTGTCGACTACGCGTTCCGCAAGACCAAGGACGGCGACTGGAAGGCGTACGACGTGGTTATCGAAGGCATTTCCTACATCACCAATTATCGCAACCAGGTTGGTGCGGAAATACAGAAATCGAGCATCGATGCGCTGATCACCCGTCTGGAAACCCAAGGCGACAAGGCGCTGGAGTCGATGGAAAAAGATCAGAAGGGTGGTCAGTGACAGCGAGCGCGTTGCGCATCGAGCGCGGCGACGGGGGCCAATTCCGCGTTGCCGGCCGTCTCGGTTTTTCCGAAGCGACGGCTGCGCTCGCGCGCAGCAGCGAGTTGTTTGACGGCGGCGGGCGCGAGGTCACGATCGACGTGGCCGGGATCGAAGGCGTCGACAGTGCGACGCTGGCGGTATTGCTGGCGTGGTCCGCACGCGCACAAACGCATGGCATCGCCTTGCGCTTCACGGGCGTTCCGGCCGGATTGCGCGCCCTCGCGCATCTGTGCGATGCCGAGCCCTTGCTCGGCATCGACTGAGGACGACCTGCGCCGCGTCAGTGGTGGCCGCTGTTGTCCTTGTCGCCCTGTTTCTTTTCGTACGCGTGCTGCTCATCGAGCAACTTGTCGACATCCTCGTCGCCGGTGCCCTGCAACTGTTCCGTGACATCGGCGGGTGGCTGGCCGTCGTAGATGTCGTATAGGCGTCGCTGGCGGTAGGCGTCGCGATAGAACACGTAGGGATCGTAGACGCCTTCGAGCAGGCCTTCGGCGTCGATGCCGCGCGCACGCAGCGTGACCAGGTACATCATGCTCGGCAATTGCTCTGCATGCAGGCGCAAATCGTATTCCTTCGCGTACCACGCGAGCGGGTCGAAGTAGCTGTCGACCGGTAGTCGCCAGAAATCGCGTGCGCTGGTCGAGCCGACCAGAGGCAGGACGAGAAATGGCCCCTCCGGCAGGCCCCATTTGGCCAGGGTCACGCCAAAGTCGGTTTCGTCGGGCGGCAGCTTCAGCTCGCTGGCCGGATCGAACAGGCCGGCGAAGCCCACCGTCGAGTTGATCACGAAGCGGCCGGTGTTGTGAACGGCCGAGCGCGGATCAACCTGCAGGATATCGTTGATGATCGATATGGGCATGCGGATATTGGCGAAGAAGTTCGCCACTATCCGGCGCATGTCTGCCGACGTGATCTTTCGATAGCCCGCCGCAACCGGGCGGATTACCGCTTTGTCGGCAACGCTGTTGAACGCGTACATCTTGCGGTTGAAGTGCTCCCAAGGATCGTCGGTGCGCGGTTTGGCAATCGTGCATCCGGCAAGCAGGGTCACGCTCAAGGCAAGCAGGCCCGCGCGAAGCGTGGGCTGGATCGATATGGGTCGCATGGGTCTTTATTGTTCTCATGGGCGCACAGACTCGTCGTCTGCCGCATCTGGCTATTCCCTTCCGCAACATAAGGCTACGCGAAATCGGGGGTGGCTTGCACGAAACGCGGCTCAGGGAATGAGCCGCAGAAAGCGCGATTGCGCTGCACAAAAGCGTCGCGTTACAATACGGCATCGCTAAAGCCATGAATTGGCTTCAATTTTGGTTCCGGAGAGTGCTGGATGGCCCGTATCACCGTGGAAGATTGCCTCGAAGTCGTGGACAACCGCTTCGAGCTCGTACTGATGGCAACCAAGCGCGCG
>JBDSNK010000364.1:0-7519 GCA_039915385.1 Dokdonella sp. | reverse complement strand
CGCTTGCTCGTCCGCTCAATGCATTGGAGCGCGACGAGGATCGCGATGGGCGCTGGCGGCGCTGGGTGAATGCGCAGCTGGCGGATACGTACGCGAACCTGTGGAAGAAAATCGATGCCTTGATCGTCCTGCAAGCACCCAGCTTCACGTGCATCACGCAGTGGCGCGACGAACAGGAGCAAGCATTGCGGCGGCGCAATGCACCACGCGCGATGGACGCTGAGAGCGTCGCACGTTTCCTGCTTCACTACGAACGCCTGAGCCGGCACGCGTTGCGCGAGTTGCCCGCGCGGGCTGACGTGCATGTCCTGCTGCGAGCCAATCGCAGCGTGCGTCAAATTGTGTGCGCCGACTATCCATTGCCCGCGACTCGCCGCGCCGACTGTCGATGAACCCGCGCAGACGCTACTCGAATCCGTTTGCGAAAATGTCATCGCAGCCAGGCGTCGCCGAGCTGCCGTTGCTGAGATCCGCGTAGTTGTCGGCAACACGCACCTCGTCGAGCGCGAACTTGCGTATCTGGCCGCCGAATTCCACCCAGTTGAAGTGCAACGCCGGCAGGTTGACGGTCTTCACGTGCGTCTGCGCGTTGCCACTCAACGTGACCGCGGCGGCGGCATCAGGCGGCGTCGGTCCGGGCATGGGGTCCAGCCAGAACGTCATCGCCGTGCCTGTGGTCGCACTGGCACTGTTGAAGTCGAAACGAAACACCGCCCAGTACACCCGATTCTGAAATGGCACCGGTTGCTGGGTCGCAGGATCGTAGGTCGTCACGTTGACCGACGTGGTGTTGCCACCGCAGGGTGAGTGGGCGCAGGAGCGTTCGAAAAACCAGCCAGGATTGCCGGCGCCGCGACCGGTAGCGAGCACTTCGCCGCCCTTGTTGCCATCGTCCGCGGCAAGTTGGGTCTGATCCATGTCGTCGAACAAATGGACCTGGGCCAGATCGCTCGCGTTGGCGCTGCCGGTGCCAGCGGTGCCGCCATCGATGAGATAGGCGAACCAGATCGTCGTGCCCGGCTTGCCGTATCCATCTTGCTGATGGCCGAAGTACGTGGTGTGGTTCTCCAGCAATTGCAGGCCCGCCGCCAGGCTGCCTGCGCTCACGTCAAAAGCGCGGAAGATGCGCGCGCCGTTGCCGAGACCACTGCCGTCGTAGCGCATCACGCCGGCCTGGGTTGGCGGTGCGGATGGACCGATCAATGACGGTTGCCCGGGCGTGAACACGCCAGCCCGAGAAGGATTGGCAATCCACGTACCTGCCCAGCCCACACCGTTGCCTACACCGATCATCGTCGCGCCGCTGCACGCCATGCTGTCGGATGCCAGCAAGGTGGCTTCGGCGAGCGGACACGCGGCCAACGCAATCAGCCCGCACGCACAACAAAGGCGCGCCGTCGATCGAGAGAGAGAGAGGCCGGAGCAGCTCGGCCGCCCGCGCATGAGGTTGGTAGTTTTGTGAGACGAAACAACATTGAACATGACGATCCCCGGATAGCCTGCGACAGGCTCTGTAGCGGTCAATACGTAAAGTCGCGGTCGAAGCTGCCAGAAATTTCACCGTCGCTGGCAGGCCACATGGGAACGCAGACGCATGGCTGCGGCATCAGTCGATGCATGTGTTTCAGTGCCGATCGCCTGGTGCGCCCGCTTTCGCAAGCAATTCGCGCAAGTCTGCGGGCGCGGTGCCTCCTTTCGATTCGCTCGCGTGAACGGCCAGCTGCAACAGAACGCGTGCCTCGTCTCGCTCACCGCGCGCCAACAACGTCGTCGCCAACGCCATCTGGCTTTCGACAACGTAAGGGTGCTCCTCCGGCAGGGCCCTGAGCAGGTTGGCCAGAGCGCTGCGTTGGACAGGCTCGGCTTCGCGCCCGCGCCCGAGAGCTTGCAGACAGGCGCCGAGCATCGCCTCGGCGTGGGTCGCTTCGTAGTCGCCATCGCCGTGCAATCGATGCAGGATGGATGCAGCGCGTTGCAAAGGATCCAGTGCGCGTTCGAACTTGCCGTCTTCGGCATAGGCCGAGCCCAGATTGGCAAGAATGCTCGCGGCTTGGGCGCTGTCGTTGCCCAGCGCACGGCCGGTGACCGCGAGGCTCTCGTTGTAACTGTCGATGGCGGCACCGCGTTTGCCAGCGTCGATGAGCAGATTGCCGAGCATATTGAGGCCCTGCGCGTACTCGGGATTGTCCGCGCCCAGGAGCTCGCGTTCGGCCGCCAGCGATTGGCGCATCAAGACTTCGGCCGGTGCGAACTCGTGCAATTGCGACAACAGGCTGGCGTAGTTTTCTTCGATCGCGATCGTTGTCGGGTGACGTTCGCCATCGATCTGGCGGGCGATCTTCAACGCCTCTTCGTACGCGCTGCGGGCCTCGGCGAGACGGTCCATGCTGTAGAGCAAAAGGCCGCGGTGATTCTGGATCGTCGCGATGAGCTGCACATGCTCTTGCCGGCGGGCGATGTCGAGGGCCTCGTCATGCACGCGCAGCGCACCGCCCGGATCGCCTTCGTGTTTGCGCAGCAACGCACGCTCATCCAGAACGGTTGCCAGCTCGTCACCCGCAGGCACACGCCGAAGCACAGCCTCGGCTTCGGCGTACAACGTCGCTGCATCAGTGAAACGGCTTTGCTTGTAGCGCACCCAGGCAAGCAGGCCGAGCGACTTGCCCAGCGGACCTGCATCCGCGAGCGGGCGGCGCAGGTCGACCACGCGTTGCAGCGGTGCGTCGGCGCGGGCGTAGTCGCCCAGGTTGACGTACACCTCGCCGATGACTTCCAGCAGATTGGCCTGCAGCACCGGTTGATCGGCCAGACCGCTGCGTGCGTGCTCGAGACCGCGGTCCAGAATCTGCGTCGCCGTGAGCCGGTCGCCGCGGTTGACACCTGGATCTGCAACCTTGAACAGATCGCTGAGAAAATCGCTGACCTGATTGGCACGACGCGCTTCCGCTTGCGCGCGAACCGCGGCACGCAGTTGCTGATCGCGTTCGGCAGTGAGTCGTACGAGAAACCCTGTCACGGTCAGCACAAAGGCAGCAAGGCCCAGTACCGTCGCTGCCACGCCGCCACGATGGCGTCGCGTGAAAAGCCGCAGCCGATGCCCGGGCCCGCTCTGCGCCGCCATGACTGGCCGATGCGCAAGCAGACGATCGATATCCTGCTGCAACTCGGCCACGGTGGCATAGCGGGCGGCAGGGTCCTCGCGCATTGCTTTCTGGATGACCGCATCCAGATCGCTTCGAACCAACATGGCGCTCGCTGTCAGCGATGCTTCGCGCGTTGGGATCGGTCGCAACATCGTGCTGTCCGACGAAGTGCCATCGCTCCGTTGGTTGCTGTCTTCATCCAGCATGCCTTGCAGCAGGCGACCCAGCTGATAGATATCCGACGCAATGGTCACCGCCTCGCCACGCCGTTGCTCGGGACTCGCATAACCGGGGGTCAGCGCGACCATCATCGTCGACTCGCCCTGGCGGTGCGGTGCGATCATTTCGGCAATGCCGAAATCAAGCAACTTGGGCAACCCGGAACCAGTAACGAGAATATTGGACGGCTTGATGTCTCGATGGATGAGCAATCGACTGTGCGCGAACTGCACCGCCTCGCACACGTCGCGGAACAGCCGCAGCCGCACGCACACCGGCAGACCGCGTTCGATGCAATGGCGATCGATTCGGTAGCCCTCCACGCGTTCCATCGCGAACCAGAGCGTGCCGTCATCAGAGCGACCACCGTCGAGCAGGCGCGCAATGCCGTGGTGTTCCAGTCCCGCGAGGATCTGGCGCTCCCGGCGCAGCAATTCCTGCGCGATATCGGATGTCGCTTCCGGCAGCACGATCTTCAGTGCGACCTGCTGCTCGAACTCGCCGTCGGCGCGTTCGGCCAGGTAGACCAGGGCCATGCCGCCGCGCCCCAATTCGCGCGTGATCCGATAGGGGCCGATGCGCGTGCCCGGCGCCGGCTCGCGTGCCGTCACCGCCTCGCGTAGCGCGCCACGCGCGAGCGGCGACATCATCGCCCCGCCAGGAACCAGAAAGTCAGGATCGATCGGCATGCCGCCTCCGCCGTCGACGTCAGACCAGGCTGCGGGTAAGCCAGCGATGCGCAGTCTGCCAGTCGCGCCGTACCGTGCGCACCGACGTGCCGAGCGCGCTCGCCGTCTCCTCGTCCGTCAAACCCGCAAAAAACCTGCACTCGACCACGCGCGCCAGGCGTTCGTGGTGGTTGGCCAGACGCGTGAGCGCCTCGTCCAATTCGACGAATTGCTCGACATGCAACTGCATTTCGCTGTCCAGCTCTTGCAGAGGCACCTTGTTCGGATTATTGCCGCGCTTGTCCGCAAGACGTCCGCGCGCGTAATCGCAAATGACCTGGCGCATGATGCGCGCCGACAGGGCGAAGAAGTGCGCGCGATCGTTGGGTACGCTCGCGCCGGGCCCGGCCATGCGCAGATAGCACTCATGCACGAGTGCACCGGTGTTGAGAGTCTGATTGCGCTCGTGCCGTCCGAGCACGCCTCGCGCGAGACGGCTGAGTTCCGCATACACCATGGCGACCAGGCGATTCCACACCTGCACATCGCCGGCGCGCGCAGCAGCCAGCATGCGCGTGATATCGCCGCTATCCGATACCGCATCTGGTGCAGCATTCATGGCAATCGATGATCGCTCGACAGGCCCGACGCAGTGTGGCCGCCACCCCTGCGCCTGTCAAAGCACGAGGCGACCGCCGGTCGCGCGATACGCAGCGGCTGTCGTCAACCACGAACGGCAAGGCGTTTCGAGCACCGCGTGACCCGGCATCACGGCGGCGATCTGCTGCAACGCTCGTTGTCGCAAATTTTTGGCAGCTTCTGCCGCCGGTCTTCGTTCTCAGCCAACGACAGACCGTCAGGAGCAGGAGCCAGCCATGTGCATCGATCGAAAATTCGCCGGACCGGACCGTGCCGCACGGCGATGCCGCGCACGCATGTGGGGCATGAGGCTGCTGCTGCTTCTGGCCAACTCGCCAGCCTGGGCCGCCATCATCGGCGTCACTACTACGCAAGACCAGTTCGGCGAAGATCTCGCGCATTGCGGTTTGCGCGAGGCGATCCAGGCGGCCAACACGAATGCCACCTTTGGCGGTTGCATCGCAGGCTCGCTGACGGCCGACAGCATCGTCCTGATGAACGGCACCTACGCGCTAAGTCGCACCGGCGGCAGCGAAGATGGCAACGCGACCGGCGATCTCGACATAACCTCCAACATGAACATTGGCCCGGTCAGCGTGCTGTCCGACAGCGTGGTGATTTCCGCTGGCCGCGATGACCGTGTATTCGATATTTCAAACCACGCCGACGTCGGCTTGTTCGACATGACCATTGCCGATGGCAACGCAGCGGGCGTCAGTGCCGGACAACGCGTCGGCGGCGGCATCCGCCTTGCCGACAGCTCGCTCCTCACGCTGACCGACGTGGTCGTGCGCGGCAATTCGGGATTCAGCGGCGGCGGTATCTACATTCTGGGCGGGTCCGGCGCAACCTTGATCCGCTCGGCGCTGATCGACAACGTGGCCAGCGGCCAGGACGGGGGCGGCATCGCGCTTGGCAGCACCGGCTCGTTTCTCACCATGAGCACGACCACGATCAGCGGCAACCGCGCCGGCCGAGACGGCGGCGGCATTTTGGCCTACGGATCCGGGACGCTGACATTGAACAATATGACCATTGTGAACAATGAGGCGGTTTCGCCGATTCGCGGCGGCGGGGGAATTGATATCGACGGCGGTGCAACAGCCGACATCTTCAACAGCATCATCGCCAACAATCGCACCGGCGACCTGGCACACATCGACTGCGCCGGTGCACCACAGATACTCCAGCACACCCTGCTTTCCCACAGCAGCGGCTGCACGCTACCCGCAGCCACTAGCGGGTCGCTGCTGGATGTGGATCCGCTGCTGACGGAACTGGGCCAATTCGGCGGTCACACGCCCGCACATCATCCACGCAGCACCAGCCCGGCCATCAATGCCGCGAGCACGGCGCCCGCCGGGAGCAGTGGTTCTTGCGTAGCCCAGGATCAACGCGGCAAGGGTTGGCAGGGCATCTGCGACATGGGCGCGGTGCAGTGGAACATGGACTTCGTGGTAAGCCGCACCGATGACGCGACTGATCTGACCCCCGGCAATGGCGTATGCCAGGCGGCGGGCGGAGGCTGCACCTTGCGCGCAGCGATCCAGGAGGCCAACGCGATGGCTACGCATGATTACGAGTTTCATTCGATCTATTTGCCGGTCACACCCGTCACCTTGTCGATTGCGGGCACCGGCGAATCCGCGGCGGCGACTGGCGATCTCGATCTCAATACCAATATCAATCTGTTCGGGCATTCCGGCTTTTCTGCATCCGCTGTCGACGCAAACTTCATCGACCGCGCGTTCGCCGTACGTGCACCCGCAGCGATGACGGACATGACGATAGAGAATGGTGCTGCAAGCGCCAACGGCGGGTCGGGCGGAGGCATATTCGCCGATACCGGCGGCAGCCTTTTTATCGACTATGTGCGCGTGTTGGACAACAGCGCGAACAGCAGTGGTGGCGGCATCGCGCTATTCGGTGCTCCGCTGCATGCCCATCACTGCTCGGTGTCCAGGAACCAGGCGGCGCAAACGGGCGGGGGCATTTTCCAGAATCCGACGCCGGGGCTGCAGCCCAGTCAGCTCGAGATTCGTCTCACCAACTGCACGCTTGGCAACAATATCGCCCATGGCGATGGCGGCGCCATCTGGACGGGCGACAACGCGTCGGCTTCGCTGGATTTCGCTACGGTGGCCGGCAACCGCGCCAACACCAATCTCAACGCGATCGGCAATGCGGGCGGAATCCATGCGCCATCCAGCGGCGCCATTGGCAACTTCGCCATCGCCAATTCCATTGTCGCGAACAATCTGCTCGGCACGACCGCGGGATATATTGCGAACGATTGCTGGGGCAAAGTCACGCTAGTCCGGCTCAACTTCATCGGCATCCAGGATGCAGGCTGTGCGCTCATTACCGACTTCGGCAGCGCGCTTGCCGGCGATGCGCAACTGTTGCCTCTGGATACGTCGAGCTTCTTTCCCAGCTATGCATTCCCCCTGCGCCAGACCAGCCCCGCCTTCGCAGCCGAAACCAATCCCGGGTGCCGGGACAATGCCGACCGGTTCGTGTCGACGGACCAACGCGGCAAGACGCGCGGTGTACTTTCTTTCGGTGGTACGTCGGTGCCCTCCAGCTGCTCGCTCGGTGCCTATGAAGGTTATGTGGACAGCATCTTCGCCGACGGCTTTGAACCGTTTCTATGAGGCGTGGGAGCCAGTTCGCGCATACGGGTCCGTGCATTCGACGGTCTCGCCGATGCTCATACCCCTTGCGCAGCGCGCTGCATCACGCCGACGAACTGCTCGATATTGAGTGGCTTGGTCAGATAGAAGTCCGCGCCTGCGCGCAACGATGCGTCACGTGCATCGCCTGTCGACGTCGCCGACAACGTCACGATGC
>JBDSNK010000269.1:0-4207 GCA_039915385.1 Dokdonella sp. | reverse complement strand
CGCCGGCGCCGATGGCGCGGGCGGCGGCATCGACTGGACTCGCCCCTCGGCTTCATCGGATGGCGCGCCATCGTTCTGCTGCATCGGCTGCGGTTGCGGTACACCTGCGGTCTTTTCGGCAAAACCGAGATCGTCAAACGCGAAGCCGCCTTCGGCCTCGAGCTGGGGATGCAAGGCATAGCGCAGCTGGTCCGCCACAAACGGCAAGGTGACGAGTACGAGCAGGCCGAGCGCGCCACGCCGCAACCACTCCCCGACGCGCGCGAACCGGCCCGCGGGAAGCGCGCGCACGACCAGCGCCAGTGCGATCACCAGCAGCAGGCTCCAGAACGGCGCACCGTGTTCCTGGAAACCGAGCACGACATAGGCCAGCACAGGCAAGGCACCGAGCGGGCCGAACAAACGCCAGGCAAGCAGGACCAGCACCGCGCAGATAAAGACGTTGAGCAGGTTCCACGCTTCGATCCAGCTGCCTGCAGCGCGATCAGCGCCGGGCGCACCGAGCAATTTGTAGCCATTGGGAAGATGCAGCGTCGTGCTCACACCATCGAAACTCGCCTGCCAGCCGGCAATCGGCAACACCGCGCTCGCCGGCACGATGCGCAGGCCAGCGGCAAGATCGACGGCCGGCGTACGCCATTCGACACCGCTGAGGTCGGGCCCCGCGACGCCCTGCGTCACCAGCAGCGCCTCGTTGCCACGACCCGTACCTTGGTCGAGCGCGTCTGCGCGTTCGAGCGTGAACGGCAGCGCCGCATCCAGACGCCAGTCGCGCAGCAAGGTGCCGCGCACGCGATCGCGCGCGAACCACCCGGCGCCGTCGAAGTCGAGCCACATTTCGCGCGCAAGCGTGAGCCGGTTGCGTTCGTCTGCGGCAGCGCCGCGCGAGCGCTCGTCGATCGTCAACGTCGCCGCATCGACCAGTGCAAACGCAGGCAGGTTGGCCCACGCGCCCGGCGTGCCGGCGTCCTTCGGATCGACCTGCACGGCGGATGTTGCGGTTGAAATGCGCAAGCGCGGATTGGAGGCATAGCTCCAGATTTCCTGCGCTGGCCATGGTGCCGGTGGCAAGCGCGCAGTGACAGCGGCAAGCGGCGCAATCGCACGCGCATTGAGCGTCAACGTGTCGTCGCCGGGCTGCACGCGAATGCGCAGACGGCCATCGCCATCGAGTCGCGCCGGCCACGCGCCGCTCAAGGCGAGTGGCAGGAATCCTTCCGGCAAGACCGGCCCGACGATTTCCTCGCGCGCCTGGCCGGACACATGCATCGCGATCACCGTGGTCAACTGCGCGGGGATTCCGTCATCGATGCGGCGATACACGCGCAGCGAGATGCTGTCCGCTTCCGGTGTGGTTGCGGCGGCGCGACCGAGGGTCACTTCATTATCGTCGCGCTGCACCGGCATCACTGTCTTGCCATCGACACTGAGCGCGACCAGACCAATTGCCGCCGGCACACGCAGGGTCTGCGGGCGTTCGTGCCAGGGCAGACGCGCGCGGATCTCGTGGCTGCCCGGCGCAAGCCGCAGCGCAGGACCCTGATGATTGATCACGACAGCGGGCTGACCATCGACGGTGACCTGCTGCGGCCAGTGTTCGGTGTCGCCCGGCAATGGCACCCACGAATCCACATCGACGCGCCAATGCTGCGCGATGCTTGCGCCGCTCGCATCCGCGCTCAGGCTCAAGGTGCCGGGCCACGCGCACAGGTACTCGTTCTCGCTTGAGCCGGACCCGCCTGCAATCAAGGGACACGCGCGATAGTCGAGGCCATGCATGACCCAACCGCGCCAGGCTTCCAGCGATGCGGGAATCGGCGACTCGGCATGCGCAACCGCAGCAAGCAGCAAACAGGCGAGCCAGACAAAACGGACGGCGACGACGCGCATGGGCTTCTCTCGATAGACGTTCGGAGGCGATATAACGGGATGGCGCGTACAGCGGGGTTTGCGTTGCAACGAAAACGTCGTCGTGAGCGCCAGCAACGCATGCCAGTGATCACGTCGTCAACAGGCGCCAACCTTGCTCGACGCAGGCGAGCACGAATCCCGCCAGGAAAAACAGATAGCTGTAGCGCAGATAGCGGTACTTGCGATGTGCCAGATACCAGCCGAGTGAATAGAGGTCGTTCGCCATCGTCGCGTAGACCGAACCATCGGGCTTCATCACACGCGTGATCTCCGCAAGGAAGCGTTCGCGTGGCAATTCGGCGAAGTGACCAAAGAACAGCAGATTGAATCCGCTCGGCAGACCTTCCCCGGCAACCTTGATCGGCCGGTATTTCGGCAGCACCGCAAGGACGGCGAGCAGCAGAGCCAGCAGGGTGAACACGGTCAGCGTGAGCATAGACACGCGCAAGGCGGGATCATTCATGCGTCCGAGCGACATCGTCAGCACGATCGAAGACACGGTGATCAGGATATTCGCCTTCAGATCGGCCATGCTCGACAGCGCGACATGGTGCTGCTGCGCCGTGCGCAACATCGAATCGCCGGTATTGCGCTCGGGGATGCGTGAAAACGGATCGGGTGCTGCAGGGTGTTCTTCCATTGCCATGCCCGCTTCGCAGAGATGCGATGCATCTTAGCAAGCAGCCAGTTGCAGGAGCGGCTTCAGCCCGTTGCTCGATGGTTCACGAGAGACACCATCCCCACCCAACCCTCCCCTTGAAGGGGAGGGCTAGAGCGCGCTGCGTTGAAGTCCTCCGCTTCAAGGGGAGGATTGAGGGCTGGAGCGCGCTGCGTTGAAGTCCTCCCCTTCAAGGGGGATTGAGGGCCGGAGCGCGCCGCGTTGAAGTCCTCCCCTTCAAGGGGAGGATTTAGGTGGGGATGGTGCTACTCGACGCGAAGGCATCGCGACTGAAGCCGCGCCGAATTTTCACCCCTCCGAGGGCGCAGCTGGATGCGTCTCCGCCCACGCCTTCAATGACTTGGTTCCGACGTTCTCACGCAGCGCGCCACATTGGCGGACGCCCTCCACGGTCTGGCCGAGGCCGCGTTCACCACCGATCAAATCCTTGATGCGCGGCGCAAAGAATACGGATAGCTCGTCCGCGGATGCATTGCTGCAGCGACCGTTGGCGACGCTTTTCGGAAGGTAGGGCTGCGCGAACACCGGCAGGCGTGCGCGATACACATCGTAGTGCGCCGTCAGCCACTGCCACATTGCGGCTCGGTTTTCCGGTTCCTTGATCTGCGCCTCGTACAGGCGCCCCATCTCACCGATCTGCACGGTCGAGGTGAGACCAAAGTTGCGCGCACGTTCGGCGAGCACCGGATCGCGCGTCGCACCGAGCGCCGACAGCAACGCATAACGCTGCGTGGTGTCGTGATTGGTCGCCAGTTCCTTCTGGGCGGCATCAAACGCAGGAACGCCGCTTTCCTGCACGGCAACCTGCAGCGCGATCGTGCGCAAATCCGCGTCGGCGCGCGTGAGGTCGACCTTGCCGCTGCCATCCAGACCGAGTGCGGCGCGACCCTGCTGTGCCAACTCGCTGCGTACTCGTGGGTTGCGCACGTCGAGCGCAAGGAAATAGGCGAGACGCGTGCGCATCGCCGTAGCGGTGCTCGCCTCGCTTTGCTTGTGCTGATAGCCGAGCTGTTGCAAGGGAGGACCATAAAGACGTGACGCGTACGCGTCGAGCAATGGTCGCGTCGCGTCGTCGGCAAGGTGTTCGCGAATCCACAGGAACGAATCGAACAGCGCGGTCGCGACCTGCGGCATGTCGGATCCGGCCAGCCCCGGCATCGCATCGAGGACGGCGGCAGGACCCAGCGTGCCACGCTTGAACGCACTGCTCACCGCATCGGCGTAGACGACCTGCTCGGGCGGCGTCAGCCGTGTCACCGCCGTTGCGAGCTTGCCGAAGTCGGCCCCTGAGAGATCGAAGCGATAGTAACCACGCGCCGCCGCATTCGGCAGATACCAGTCCGGGCATGTTCCGGCAACGTCGAAGTGCTGTTCGGCTTTTTCAAGCAGGAAACATTGCGTGTCCGACGTTGCACCGCGACCAAAGCGCGCGCAGACCGGCACGCTCCACAGCGGCACATCCTTCGCAAACACGCCAAACGGAAGGTAACGCGACTGTCCAAGCGTCAGCGAAGGCTTGCCATCCGTGCAAGCAAGCGCGCTTCGAATCTGCGGTACGCCGGGCTGATCGAGGAAACTGCGCATCGCCTTGGCGAACGTCTCGCCCTTGCCGCTCGC